>CAZTDA010000151.1:0-5752 GCA_964612155.1 uncultured Eubacteriales bacterium
TTTGAGTCCCTCAATTAACTCGTCCTTGTATTGAGTAATTTTGAAATACCATTGCGATATTACGATCTTTGGGCGCAACGTGGTTAACAAGCTGTTCACCAATTTTCATCTCGCCTTTGCTAATTTCCTCAAGACCTGCAATCATACGAAGCGTCGTCGTTTTACCACAACCAGAAGGTCCAACTAAAATCATAAATTCTTTGTCTGCAATTTCTAAGTCAATTCCCTTAACGGCTTGATGGAGGTGACCACAAAGCCCTTCTTAAGCACCCAGAACCCCACACTCAGCATCACCAATTCTTTGTAGACAATGAAGCAGAACAGGGGCAGAAGATATGAAAACTTAAAATATAAGCAAACAAAGACCGCCACTTGCGTCATTTTATCGGCGAGCGGGTCCAGTATCTTTCCCAGTTCGCTGATCTGGTTGTATTTACGTGCGATCGCCCCGTCAAACAGATCGGTTAATCCCGAAACGACCAACACGATTCCCGCGATTAAAGCGCCGCTTTTATAATCGGAAAAATACAGCCAGGCATAGACCGGAATCAAAATGATTCTGAAAATCGAGAGTATGTTTGGTATGGTCAACGCCCGTTCCCCTTTCAACCCGCGTCGGATTCGGTGGATTCAACACTCTCTTCGGTGAAGTCGAAATCGTCTTCGTTAAAATCGAAATCGTCCTCGTTGAACGTTTCGTCTTCGTTCCCGGAATCCCCAACCGTAGCGGGCTCACTTCCGCCGTCGCCGTAAATATATTTCGTCGCGGTGCGGCAGGCCAGTGAGTTATCGACGACCTGTACATACCGGTCGTCGGTGATGAGCGGTGAGACACTGACCACGCCGACGACAAGCACCGCCGAGATAATCAATCCGCCCGCAATACCGAGTATACCGCCAAGCAGCTTGTTTATGCCGCTGACGACCGGTATTTTATCTATTATACCGCTTAACAGTTTTGCAAGCAACATCAAAATCAAGCGAATCAAAATAAACAATATCACAAAGACCAAGCTGCTGACCAATTTGACCGCAATGGTGCGCGCGGCTTGTTTCGCGGTTGCCAAAAGGTCTTGGGTGGTATTCTCCACGTTATCGACGATCGCATCAATCGGTGAAGAGACGGTTGTCACAACGGATGAAACCGCAGACGAAACCCGCGATGTCGTCGAGGATTTTGAGGCCTTAGACGATGTGCTTTTTGAGCCGGATGATGATGCAGTGGATGCTTTTGAGGTTGACGACTTTGATGAAGTGGTTTTAGAAGATGAGGCCTTTGATGAAGCGGCTTTGGATGCCTTGGCTGCCGCAGCGACCGCCGCCTCGGAGTTCTTCTTTTGAACATTTAAAATCGGATTCTTAACATCGATTTTCATGCCCAGCATGCTGAGGGCTGCCGGAATTTTGGTGCTTCCGCTCACACCCGCCGCTTTTAATATGGGTGAGACATCGATTTTTGTTCCGTACTTTTTATTATATGCACTCACGCAGGACGAGATCGTCTTATTTGCGCAGGCCGAGGAAGAAAGGAAATTAACCAGCTTTTGCATCTCGGCGGCATCCATCTTTGCCACCACTTTCGGATCGAGATTTCCGATCATCCCCTCGATGTTTTGCAATTTTGAAACATCGATGGTCGAGGCGAGTTTGGGGGCGATATAGCCGTAATTCCCGCCTAAAAACAACAGGCGGCTGGTCTCGGAATCCGTTTCGACAGCGGCGTCAACTTCCTCGGTGCCGAGGTCAAAGCCCAGCATCGCGGACAACTTGCTTTCCAGATAATTGTCATATAACTTTTCGGAGATGGGCGGCGCGAAGGTATAGGCGATGACAAAGGCCAGCACCAAGCTGATAAAGCCGACCAGGGTTTTAATAAAACCGCGTTTGAATCCGACAATCACACTGATGACGACAATCAGCGCAATGATAAGGTCGACGACCGACATATGATTTTTCCACCTCTCCCGTGTTTCTCTGTAAATCCGCTAAACGGCGATTTCAATTCGCACGCTTTTCACGCATAATAACATTTTATACCAACATTACCTTTTTTGCAAGTGATGGTTTGTTAAAAGCAGCTAAAAAGCTACCGGTATAAGCGTGGCAGTATCGACATATACGGTAAATGAAGTAACAACATCGTCGCTTGAAAAAACACATATCGCAACACTGTTTTTTCTGTATGTGTTGTAGCGCTCCGTGAAACCGCGTCTTTTTAGCGCCTTATCAACCGCATCCCTTGAACAGCCGACTTTAAAGCCCATTAAATTGTATTTGGATGAATTGATTTCATATCTGACGACATGATACTTTCCCAAAACGATATCGGGATACCCGCCTACCATATAAGAGATATCATCATTTTTTAGAATATAACAGCCGAAGGCCTCTTCTTTTTTAAGTCCGTCATGGTTTTCAAGCATTCTCTCAGGCATTGCCAAACCAAACGGTACATCGCTGTTTCGATTAATTTGTTGAATTGTCCGTATCTGAGCAGGCCAGCCGGGCAGCGGTGCCAAACTGATGAAAAGACCGACTGCCAGAAACCAAACAATTGTCTTTGGCTTTAACATACAGCATACTCCTTCCCAACAAAACGAAAGGGTTTAGGTGTTACCCATGCTCAAATCCGACATCAAAATCCGCGAGATTTTATCCTTTCCGACCAAAATCACAAATTTGCTTCCGAGCACCGTGTATACCGTGTCCAGCGAGCAATCCGCTGCGCCTGCGCTCTGCCCGGTCTCGTTCAAAACAAAGACCTGTCCACCCGCTAAATATGCGGCCTGCCCTTGCCGAACCGAGAGTCCCTTGGCTTGACCCGAGACCTGCGCTGTCCATAATTCGCCCTCGGTGCCGCAAACCTTGAGCGTACAGCCGATGCCCTCGGTATCGTCGAGTAATAATCCGACTGTGCCGTCCGGAGATGCCGCAAAAGCCGCGAGTTCGTTATAATCGAAATGCCACGCAATTTCATTCTTTGTGTTTAACCGCACGGCCGCGCGGTCAAAGATGATCACGAGTCCGCCGTCATCGCAGTATTTCATATCCAGCGCCAACAGCCCGGTAAAACTCTGTGTGTATACGGGGTCTTGCAAACCCGTGTCATAAATCCACAACTTGCTGCAAAGCTGACCTTCAACCGTCTCTAAGGTCATCACTGCGCAATATTGGGCGGAACTGTTCAGGGCGATTCGGGTCAGATTCGGGGTCTGGAAAAACTGCGCAAAAAGTTCGGTATGCGTGCTTGAATAGATGGTCAACTTGGAGGAATATTCGCTCGGCGCGGTCAAAAGAGCGTAACTGCCGTTTTTCGCAACCGCCATCCGCACGATTTTATCGACGCTCTCCCGCTCAAACACTCTGCCCTCGGCGTTGAAATATTGGAATTTTACGCCGCCTTTTTCATAAACCAGCGCGGCTTTGTCCCCGATGGCCGCTGTCGTCGAGGCCATGGCGTATTGAAAATAAGTCGCATTGTCGGAGCGCAACAAAAAGCAACCCGAATCGGCCACCAAAATACCGCCGCTGCCGAAGCCGGAGATACCGGCAACCTGTTTTCCGGCGGTGTCGGCAGGATAAAGCGTCACCACACCTGCGCCGCTTTTTGCCGCCTGTATGCGCTGCAAAATTGCAACCGGAGATAACCAATCCCAGTTGAGTGCGATAAAAGCGATCACTGCGGCGGCAATTAAAAGCAAAATAAACCGCTTGACTTTGATCTTGCGGCGGTTTTGGGCGGAACGTTTGTCGCGCTGTTCGATGCGCTTTTCGTCATTCTCCTCCATTGCTCCCGACTCCTTTTTCATGGGTGTTATCATAATAGACCTGATCTAAGTACAGTCCGTGCGGCGGCAGCGTTTTACCCGCGCGCTCCCGGTCGCCCGAGGCGATGATGTCGGGGATCGAATCGGCATCCAATTTGCCCGCAGATACATAGAGCAATGTGCCGGTCATAATGCGTACCATGTTATATAAAAATCCGTTTCCGGCCACATAGTAACGCACCACATCGCCCTCGCGGATCACGTCGGAGCGGAAAATCGTGCGGTCGCTGGTCACATTTTGCGCGCCCGAGGCGCAAAAAGCCGAAAAGTCATGATGCCCCAAAAAGTGTTTCGCCGCTTTGTCCATCAGCTTGTCGTCCATTGGGTATTCATAATGCAGCGCAAAACGGTTCAAAAACGGATTGCGGCTGACGGTGTTGCTGAACTGGTAGATATATTGCTTTGCCACCGCCGAGAATTGCGCCGAAAAGTCGAGGCCGACCTCTTTGACCTCGAGTACCGCAATGTCCTCCGGTAAGGTGATGTGCAATGCGCGAAAAAGCCCATGTTCGGGAATGTCACTCTCGGTTTTAAAGTTAAACACATAGCCGTTGGCGTGTACACCCGCATCGGTTCTGCCGCAGCCGGTGACTTTGTGGCGGGTTTTTAAAATCTTTTTTAACGAATCCTGCACCGCCTGTTGAATGGTATAACTGTTCTTTTGAATCTGCCAGCCGCCGTAGTTGCTGCCGTCAAAGGCGATGGTGACCTTGAAGTTTTTCATGCTCATTTGGGAATCACCGACGGCAAGACGGCGTTCAGCCAGATCACACCCGCCGTGACCGCCGCCGTCAGCAGGGTCGCATAGGCGTCTCTCGGGGCGGCTTTCATCTGTTTTAAACGGGTTCTGCCTTTGCCGCCGGTATAGCAGCGGCACTCCATCGCAAGCGCAAGTTCATCCGCCCGCTTGAACGCAGACACAAACAGCTGCACCAAAATCGGAATCAACGCCTTTGCCCGTTTAAGCGGTCCGCCGCTCTCAAGGTCCGCGCCGCGCGCTTTCTGGGCATTCATAATCTTTTCGGTCTCGTCGATCAATGTCGGGATAAAGCGCAGCGCAATCGTCATCATCATCGCAATGTCGTGCACCGGCACTTTGATCCATGAAAGCGGCTTCATCAGCCGTTCGAGCGCGTCGGTCAATACGATCGGCGAGGTTGTGAACGTGAGCAGCGAGCCACCTAACAGCATAAAGATAATACGCATTGCCATCATCGCGCTGAGTAAAAGCCCCTCTTTGGTAATCTTTAAAACCCAAAACTCCCACAGAACCTGCCCCTCGACATAGAACATATTTAAAATCACGGTAAACAGGATGAACGGCAGCAGCGGTTTAAAACTGCGGATTAACATTTTTGCGGGAATGCGCGAAGCGGCGGAAGCCGCAACCAAAAACACCGCCACTAACCCCATCGAGACAAAATTTTGAGCAACGAAAACCAACACTGTAAATGTGATGATCAGCACGGTCTTGAAGCGTGCGTCGAGCAGATGGACGAAAGATTTTCCGGGGATGAATTGACCGAGGGTGATGTCTCTAAGCACGGCGGCCACCCCCGTTCCGTATTAAGCGCAAAACCTCTTCGCGGGCGGCTTCAAGCGTATAGGCGGAACAATCCGCGTCATAGCCCATCTCGCGCAGTTTTAATAATACTTTTGTGATCTCGGGGATATCCAAACCGGTGTCGCGCAGCAAATCGGCGCGCGCAAACACAGCTTTGGGGCTGTCGTGCAACAGTACCTTGCCCTTTTCGAGCACCAGCACCTTTTCGCAGTATTTTGCGATTTCCTCCATCGAGTGGCTGACTAACACCACCGTTGAGCCGGTCTGCTCGCGGTAATTCTTGATCTGATCCAAAATCCTTTCGCGTCCGCCGGGGTCGAGACCTGCCGCCGGTTCGTCCAAAATCAAGACGCTCGGCTCC
>CAZTDA010000152.1:0-5747 GCA_964612155.1 uncultured Eubacteriales bacterium
CGTCGGCATCGCGATCAACTTGTACGGCGAGCTCGTTGGCATTATCTGCGAGATAAGTGCAGAGCTCATAAAGTTCTTGACTGCTGCGGGCTTGGGTCTGCAGCCCCATGGTATCTGCCAACGGTTTCGTATAATAGTTGAGACCCCAAAACGCGTAGAATAAAAAAACCAGTGATGCAGCGGTAACCGCCCAGCCCGTGATAAATTTAATCAACCCGTAGATGCGTCTCGGGCCTGTAATCAAGCGAAAAATCAGCCGGATCAGTGAAAAAACCAATCCGATTGCGATAAAATAAATAATAATTTCCGCCACCGAGAAGGGCACAATCCCGGTGATTTTAGAGAGGATATGTTCCACGGTGCGCGAATAGGGCAGGTATGTATCGGTGACAAAATCCGGATTGCTTTTACCGATCCAGATCAGCAGCAGCGTCAACAGACCGAAGACGATGACCGCCATCAAGTCCCGGAATACACCGTGATAAGATTTTGCCTTGTCGCCCATTCCGGACATCATAACACCACCTTTCATATTCCCTGACAATATCCTACCATTTTCGTGTGGCTGTGTCAATTTGAAAAAGCAGGCAGAGATGGTTATGAGGGTTTACTTGACGCAAACAAAAAAGCCGGTCAGCTTGGGGATTTCGATAGTTCCATTGTTTTGTATGCGGATGGCTTCGAAATAATCATATAATCCGTCGAGATCAATTTTTGTGTAGGAGGCGAACGAAATGGTTGAATCGATCCAATCGATCAAATCCTGTGTCCGGGTAATTCTTAGGGAATCATGTAATTGGTGAAGATCAACACACCTGAAAAAGGGTTTTAAGATCGCTTCGCCGTTTTCAAGCGTAAATGAATAACAGTTGGGCAGAAAGGCGTCAAGCGCCGGGTTGAACCGATGCATCTCGTCGTGCAGGTACGCACGCATCCCTTTGTCGCTGTTGGTCGAGGTATATAATATTCCGCCGCGTTTTAACACCCGCCGCACCTCGGAAAGCCCTTTTGAAAGATCGGGCACATGGTAAAGCATATGCCTTGCAATTACAAAATCAAAGGAATTATCATCATACGGAATGCTTTGAATATCAATCTGCCGGATGGATACATTTTCATGATTCCCGAATTTCCCATACATCTCTTTTACCATGCCTTCGGAATAATCCGACAATACCAGTTTTGTACCCTCCGGCAGTTCCTCGATTTTTCCCTCCCAATAACCGCCTGTGCCGCAGCCCAGCTCTAAAATTCGGCAGCCGGGGAAAAATTGATAATGCCCGAACATCCAGTCGGAGAACGAGACCGGGTTGGTGCTGTATTTTTGATGCAGCGCAATCCTGACGGAAAGATTTTTAGAATCGGCGTATTGTTCTTTCACGTTTTTGCTGTCGGATACGATAGACATTTATGTACTCCTTTTAAAAACTAAAACGGTTTTCCGCATTTGGGGCAAAATTGAAAATTTTCTTCGGTCAAATAACCGCAGTGATCACAACGGTGAACCGGGGAATGATCGGCATTGGGGCAATGGAACTGTAAATCTTCGGGGTTTAACGAAGTCGTTTTTCCGGTCTCGATGGAATGACCCAATTCCGGGTTGATCTCACAGGCGCTTGAACAGCAGGACATTCTGGCAAAATAACGTTTATTCCATTTAAACAGCGGGATAAAAAATAACATAAAATAGGTGTAACTCATCCAAACGACAGCACGGTCAAAATGCCCGCAGCACTTGCAGAGAAAGCTTTGATTGAATTTTAATTGCTTTTCACCTTGATTGATGCCGAAAATAAAGAACATAATTCACTCCGAAAAAGATTTTTCCTAAATTATTATATCAATTTAATTTTGAAAAATAAACGCGAATAGGAAAAAAGAACGGAAAGCGGTACCGCTTTCCGTTACTTTTATTGATTTAAAGGGTCCATTTTAAATTTTTGATCTCGTTAAGAGGTTGATTTAATGTTTCTTTTAAATAGAAATCTTGACTATATCTCCGTCGGCGGTCTCGACATCCACAATGTTCATCGGGCCGAATCTTTTACGGGTCTCTTTGATCGCCTTTACCAATGCCCTTAATTGCTGCGGGGTCAGCTTGCCCGAGGTTTCTTTTAAGATCAAGCGACTGACAGCGGGCATACTCACGAGCCCGTTGGGTACCCAGAGTGACAGACGTACTCGGTGACCCTTGTCTTTGGCGTTGACTTTAATTCTCATTGTTCAATCCAGACCTCAACAAAATCCCCGTCTGCTGATTCGACTTCCACAAACTTGCCGATGACCCCATTTTCCGCCGCTTCTATGACCTTTTCGAGATTGATCTGTCCCATCCACTTTTCGTTGGTGAGCGAACCGAGATCAAGTCCGGAACCGGCAGCAGCTTTTAACAGCATCATCGGCAGATTGACATTGACCTTGTCGCCTTTAGCGGATAAAACCTTGACACGGAAAATCGCTTTTGTAGGGTCGCCTTGTTCCTTTATCGGAACCAGTTTGACTTTATCCTGCGCCTCGCCGCGCAGCAGTTCGTCGACCGTAACGTTAAAGAAATCGGCTAATTTCGGCAGCGCGGTGATGTCGGGGCAGGTGATGTCGTTTTCCCACTTGCTCACCGCCTGAGCCGTAATACCCATGGTTTCGGCGAGTTGATCCTGTGTGATGTCCTTGCGTTTACGAAGACGCGCAATGCGGTTACCCAATGTTTCCATATAATATCATTCCTTTCAATTGACGCAGCGTTCAGGCGGCGTTTACAAGGAAAATGATACGGCCTTGATGACAAAATTTACAGCGACCGTTCGGTGATATTATAGCTTATAAGTTGTATTACGGTCAACCGACGGTTGAAAAGCGTGCTTTTGCATAGCTGGTGCGGGCAGAAGGGGCGGGAATGATCTTGTAAGTGGGTTTTAAATCGTCCCCGACTTGCGCGGTCAGCGAGACCAATCGGCTGCCCTCGATGTGCTCGTTAAAGTCCTCGGCGTGCGCGGCTAACTTGAGAAGATGGGTCACGATCAGCCCTCGCGCACCGCAGTTCATCAGCGTACAGATCGCCTCGCCCATAATCTCGACCGCGTCCCGGCTGGAAGTGCCGGTCAGCGCTTCGTTAAAAGCAAAAAATCCGTTGCCGCTCTTGATGTTTTCGATGGAGTCGGAAAGCCGCTTCAGTTCCTCACCCAGTCGCCCTGTGCCGATTTTGCCGCTCTCTTCGTCGGCAAAAACCGCGCAGACGGAATCGGCAGCACCGATGGAGGCCGATTTTGCGGGAACGGGGAAACCGAGTTGATATAAGAGTTGCGCGGTCAACACCGAGACCAGATAGCGGGTTTTGCCGCCTGCGTTTGCCCCTGTGACCACCCCGATTTCGTCACTCAGACACAGATCGTTTGAAACGGCATTTCTACCGATCTTATCAAGCAGCAGCGGGTCATAAAGTTCTTTGGCTTTAAACGCACCCGCTTTTTCGCTCGGGAAACACCACGAGATTCCGGTTTTCTCCCATTTTTGAATCAAATTTAAAGCGGCTATATAAAACACCGCGCCGACCGCATATGGAGCTAATACCGCGAGAATACGCCGCATAAAGTTTTTGACATCGTTGCGCAGATCGACGCTGGTATCGGTCAGAACGCGGGTGAACCCCGCAGGGAAAGCGCCGATATAATCCATAAAATCCTTGTTTTCTTTGCGCATTGAAAGTAGCAGATACTGCCGCCGCCCGAGCATGATTTTATAATACCCGCTGTGCAGCATAAAGTGTTTAAACGATTTTTTGGGCTGGGGAGTCGATTTTTGATCGACGGAGAGCAATTTGGATTTGACAGGCAGCAATTCTTCGTCAAAGTTGAGCCCGACGGTAAAGCCCCTGGCGTCGTATATATCATAATAGATCTTTTTCCACTTTTCTTCAAAGCGGTCAATAGAGAGTTCCTTGCATAGAGCATCAAGCTGCGCCCGAAGATTTTTTGCGATGGGACTTTGTGCTTTTTGCAAGTTGTGTTTAAAATCGTTGACGGCATTGAGCAATGAGGTGATATGTCCGCAGGGGTCGATGTTGCCGATGGCCTCGCTGTTGTCATCAAATCTGCTCACCACATACTCGCGCCAGCCGATGTATTCCTCGGAAAACCGTTTAAAGCAATTGGCAAGCGGCTTGTTTTGCCGCAGTTCCGCGATCAGTTCCTGACGTGCCGAGATCACCTCGGGGTCGGCGCTGACCAGTTCTTCGAGCATCCGGTCGGTGAACATCGCCCCGGTGTTGTGTCCGAACAAAAGGTGAAAAAAGTCCGAAAACGGCAGCTGTTTTAATCCGAAAAGCGCCGCAGAACGCGGTGCGCGGTCACCCCATAAAAAATCGTTCATCGTGTGAACCTCCTTTTTTCAATTGGAGAGCAGTTACACTTTTTCACTTAATTTTGAACTGAGTGCTCGGATAAATTCGCTGTCTGAAAACCGGATGCCCGCGCTGTGCGCCAATTCGACGGCATAGCTCTCGCATTCGGGCGCTGCGGCAAGTACTTTAAAGGTGTGAACCGCGCTGCCGTCGGGCTGCGGGATGCTTTGCATATATAAGCTGCCGTAATCGCCGTCGAGCAGAGAGAACAACTCATATAGATGGGTCACCATAATGCCGCTGCCGCCCGCCGCCGTGATCTTTTCGATCATATCGCGGCAGATTTCCGCACCCTCGTCGGGGTTGGTGGAGGTCATCGGTTCGTTGAGCAGCACAAAGGTGCCGGGAGTGAGCTGTCTCATAATCTCGGCAAAGCGTTTGGCCTCGAGCTCCATACGGGACAATTCGGTGTTTTTATCCTCGCCCGCCGAAAACAGCGTCAAAATCGCCGGTACTGCCGGAAGCGTGACCTGTGCCGCCGGGACATTCCAGCCCAGCTGCCCCAAAAACTGCGCCTGTGAAATGCACAGCAGCAATTCCGTTTTTCCCGAGTGGTTTGCGCCGGTCAGCACATAGAATTTTTTATTGAGTTCAATATCATTATCCACCACAGGATCGGGTGAACCGAGCGCAAGCGCCGCCGAATAGAGTCGTTTTGCCGCAAAATGATCCACAAATTGCGGCGCGCAGTGCCAAAAACCGTTATCTGAGAGCCGCCGTTCGAACTCAATTCCGGCCAATAAAAAAGCCACACTGTCGGCACAGACGGCAAACTTCCAAATCGCCTCGATGTCGTGGGGCGTTTCCATCGCTTTTTCAAAGTCCTCGATCTGCTTTTTATAACGGATTCTGAAATCACGCAGAATGGCGCGCTCAAAAAAGGTGTCGTATTTGCCGAAGCTGAATTTTTTCTCGCGTGAGAGCCCCGCGTCGCCCGCGTCCAATCCCTCTTTGTCGAAGATGGAATAGGGGGAATAAGGGACATCGCGGTGTTCGGCGAAAACGACTGCGGTTGTCACCACATCCGGATGTTCGAGAATGTTGACACCGATGCGCATGCTGCGCACATTCATCCAAGCGGTGTCCAGCTCGCTCACTCTTTTTAATATATCCTCGGATTTGCTTTTGGTTTTTAAGGAATTGAACTGCCCGACCAGTTCGGTCAGCTCCGGACACTGTGTCTTAGCCGCAAGCGCATTGCAAAAAGTATCGACGATTGAGGAAAACAGCTGCATCGTGCGGTATTCCCACAGCGCGATACGCAAATCGACTAAAATGTGCTTTCCTTTTTCAAACGCCTTTTTTATTTGCAGCATGCCATGTAACAGCGTTTTAAACGCATCCAGTACCT
>CAZTDA010000153.1:0-5683 GCA_964612155.1 uncultured Eubacteriales bacterium
CAGCATGGGCGTCACCGACACCGATTTCTGGCACCCCGACAAGCCGCCGATTCGGGATGCGAAAACCCGTCTGAGAACAGCGGATTCATTCCTGCACAAAAACGGCTATACGGTTCGGCATCGGTTTATGGTCTGGTGTCAGGGCGAACAGGACGGCGCTGCCGGGTTGCCCGGCGGGGCGTACATAGATCGAATCAATGCAATCATCACCCGCATGAAAATGGCGGGTATCGAAAAGTGCTTTGTGATCCAAATCGGCCATCGCCGCGATAATGATGATTTTGATGAGATCATCGCGGCGCAGGAAAAACTCTGTCGCGATAATCCCGACGCCGTTTTGGTATCGGTCAAATTTGCCGGAATGCGCGAACTCATGAAGGATACAAGCCATTTTACACAGCAGGCCTATAACATCGCCGGCACCGATGCCGGGTTGAATATGGCGCGTTATGTTTTAACGGGTCAAAGCCCTGTTTGCAGACCCTATTCAATTTGAGCGTGTTTCATTTTGTTCTTTTTGAACTTGTTTTTCTGCCGATTTGTTGGTGTCAATCGTGTTGCGGAAGACCACAAACCGCTGAAACAAGAACTCGGTCACTAAATTAATGAACATGTTGATAAAAGTGACAAGATACTCGTTCCAAAGCAGACTTTCCACCAGCCAGTCGCCGAAAACGGTTGAAAGCGGAGTGAAAACCGCGTAATAACCGAATACCTTGAGCATGGCAAGCGGGATATTGGCAGCGGATTTAAAAGTAAATTTGCGGTTTAAAGTAAAATTCCAAACAACCGAAAGCACCAAGGCGATTAAATAGCTGCCCCAATAGCGCAGATGAATAACTTCATTTAAAAGAGCAAAGCTCCCCATTTGTATGAGCCCCGCACTGATCGAAAATAACAAGAACTTGACCCAACGCCAAAATTCTTTTACATTCTGCTTTTTCATCAGAGAACCCCCGATTTTCAAATTCGATGCCTAACAGCATTATAGCATAAAACAAAGCTCAGTCAAACAGCCTGTTCAACTTCGCAAGCGCTGTTAAAAACACCCACAGACCATGACAGCTGCCATGGTCTGTGGGTTTATATACGGAGGCAATCTTTTTAAAGGATCACTCAACCCTTGCCGTTGGTACCGCCGACATTACCTTTGCCACCGGTATTGCCACCGGTATTGCCGCCGGTATTGCCGCCGGTACTGCCGGTATTGCCGTTATCGCTTGTATTACCGTTGACAGTTCCGGATTGAGCACCTGTTCCGTCAGACGGGCAGGACGAGGTACAAGATGACGGACAGGATGAGCATTCGTTGTTGCCTGAGGTTGAACAGGTATTTCCGTTTCCGTTTCCGCTGCCGTTATTAGCCGGTGTCGCCGGAGAAGCGGTTGTCGAACTGCTGTTTTTCTTTTGCTCTTTTGCCTGTTCTTTTTCCTGCTCTTTTGCCTGTTTGGATTCGGCTTTATTTTGATTTCTGTTTTGGTTTTCATTCCCGCTCTGACCGATTGTGACCGTGCCGCTTTGACCAATTGTGCCGCTTTGGCCGATTGTCACGTCATCGTCGTCGTCGCCTTTCAAACCCTGCGCCTTCAGTGCAGCATTACGAATGCGTTGAAGTGCATCGGCGTTGGAACCGTTGCCGTTTCCGTTGTTGCCGGGTTGTTGTCCGTTTTTATCGATCAGTGCGTTTCCGGCTGCGATGATCTCGCTGATCTTGGCATTTTTATATTGGTCAACGGTGATGGTGGGGTCAAGGGACTGCAATACTTGAATCAGTTTATATTTTCCGGGAGAAACGCCGGATTCCTTGGCCTGTTGGGCGAATTGCAACGAGATGGCGTCGGTATACACGGTCGCGGTGGTCTCGCCTTTATTAAGGGTCAGCATGATAATGTTTTCGCAGGTGGTTTGAATTTGAGCGGCTGTTTGCTCGTTATCGGATTCGGCGGTTATCGCAATGACCGAGGAGCCGTCAGCCATAAGATAGCCCTGTTCATCGGCCTGTTCGACCAAACCGCTGATGGCGTCTTTCAACGAAAGATGGACGACATTGAGTCCCTCCAGCAGTTGTTCGCCGTCTTCGTTAAAAGCCTTGGTCGAGACGACTTTGTCAAAGGCGTTGACACCGAGTTCCACGCTGGGGTTTATGTCAAAGCTGACATAATTGATCGGAGTTGCATAGAGCACAATCCCGCCGACCGTAAGCAAGGCGCAGGCGGCCACAGCGGAAAGCGCTCCTAAAAGTTTTTTCATCATGGGTTTGCGTTTATTGACGGTTTCGGTTCGAACGGTTCCCAAGCGTTCAAAATTCGATTTTGCGAGTTCTGTTCGGACATAGCCCTCGGTTTTTTCTTTCAGGGTCTTTTCGGCTTTAATTTGATTCAAATCATTGGTAAAATCGTTCACAGAGATTCACTCACTTTCTTCTTTAAGCGGTTTTTTGCGCGCCGAAGCAGGGAATAAGCGGTGTTTTGGTTGATTTGCATGATCTCGGCAATCTCGGGGATGGGTCTGCCCTCGTAATAATGCAGATAAACAACTTCTTTTTGATTCGCCGGAAGTTCCAGCACCGCCTTGGTCAAATCGCTTTGTTCGGGGAGTTCATAAGGGATTTCCTGATCATCGAGATCGACGACGTTTTTGCGCCAAAAGCTCTTGTGCAAATCCTTGCATTGATTGAATGCCACGCGGCAGAGCCAGGATTTTTGATGCTCTTCGCTCTCAAACGAGTCGAAGCTTTTAAAAAACTTCAAAAAGACCTCCTGAAACACATCCTCGACATCGACGTTATTTTTCAGGTAAAGGAAGCAGATGCGGCGAACCATATCGGAATATTTTTCGATCGCCGCCGTGATAATATCGTTGGTACCGGACGATGAATTCACTGCCTTCCCTCCTCTCACCATAAATACGATTGAAAGTGATGAATCCGTTTATGCTGCAAGAATTTTATCATATTTTTAACTTTTCAACAAGAAAGCCGCAAAGGATAAGCCCTTTGCGGCAGGATTTCACATGGTGCGCCCCTGCGGTATGAGCAAAGCCGAGGTTAGCAGGTGTGCGGAGAGTGAACGGATACCATCATAATTAAAATGGATTTCATGGCGGAATTTAGCGTGGTTACTATTATTTTTGCGCCCGAACCATCCCGTAAAAGTGCAAGATGTTCATATCCTCAATCATCTTGCTGCCGTGAGAGCCGCGATTTCCCGCCGTTATGTGCTGCCCGTGGTCGGGCGCATAACACAGCAGGGTGTTATGGTCGGCGTAATGCTGTTTGATGGTTTTCACGATCTCGTCAAAGCACTCCGCTTCAATGGAGATGGCGTTTAACGCCTGTTTGGACTCCGGTCCGAACGCGTGCGCGGCGCTGTCATATTCAAACGTATGAATGCTGATAAGATCATATTGATTTTCGGCAATCAGTCGCTGTGCGGTTTCTTTGATGCGGATGGCGTTGGGCTCTTCAAAATAATCCAGGTCGCGCCCGGCAAAGATGTGTAAAAACGAGGAATCCGTACCCGCGACGATGGCGATTTTTTTTCCTTGCGCCAGCATCACATCATACAGGGTTTCGCATTCCAACTTCGGCCTGACATAGGTGAGAATGCCGTGCACTTCGGGTTCTACACCGGTGTACATCGACGCGTGGGCGACCGGGGTGACCGATTCCACGGTGCTGCACAGGGGCAGCGCCATTTGCGTATGCGCATAAACGGGCGCAAACAGCGAAATTTCCTTTTGCCACACGTACATAGGGACAGCGTCGGCGTGAAACATCACCGCGCGGTCGGCAAAAAAGAACAGATGATCGGTCAAAATATCCATCGCCCAAGTAACCGGCTGTTCAAACTGCGGGGGTAGCGGAATACCCATGCAGTAAGCGAGGTTACCCGCAAAATGCCGAAGCGGCAAAGCGTTATAATGATCCATATCTTTTGTTCACCTTTCTTTAAGCCACAAGGCAAAATAAAACCAAAAAAGGCCGTCGCATGCGCAACAGCCCTTGTTGTAACTCACTTACTTATTGTTTTCTAAAGCAATCGCTGCAATAGACCGGGCGGTCGCTGCGCGGCTCAAAAGGAACCTTACAAGCTTTTCCGCACTCTGCGCAAACGGCATCATACATTTTACGCGTACCGGCGCCACTGCCTCCGGTGCTGGTTTTACGTGCGCCACGGCAGGCCTTGCAGCGCTGCGGCTCGTTTGTAAAGCCTTTTTCCGCGTGAAATTCCTGCTCGCCGGCAGTGAAAGTGAATTGTTGACCGCAGTCTTTGCAGGTCAGGGTCTTGTCTTTGTACATGAAATACCTCTTTTATTATTTGCAAATCTTTTGATTCGCTAACTTATCATACAATAAAGCAAACAAAAATGCAACAAGATTTTTAAAATATTTTATAATTTTGTTTTGGAAATGCACAATATTTCACCACACGATGACAAAACGAGTGCGATTTCGCAAAAAAGCGGTTTTGGGCTGCTATCAACCGCCGAATGATTGCTTCTTATCGCGCAAAATACTCACGGCAACCGCCGCCAGCGTCACGCATGCGCAGCCCGCCAGAAAGCCGACCCGTAGCGAGTGCTTCTTTTTCAACTTGCGCAGCAGCGAATCGTAGCCGTCGGTGAGGTTGATGTTTTTCCGCGGTTCGGGCCGTTGGACGGAAACTCTGGCGGCCTGTGCATATTGCTGATACTGCTTGCGGCAGGAAGGGCAGCCGCGCAGATGCTCCCGCACCGCAGCGCGGGTGGAGGCGCTGAGGGTGTGATCCCAATATAACGAGATCATGTCCGTAACGGCGTCACAGTTCAAGTTCATTTTTTAAATCCTCCGTCAGCATTTTTTTAGCGCGAAAATAGATAACCTTGGCCGAGTTTTCGCTGATTTCGAGCGCTTTTCCGATTTGCGCAAACGGCATTTCGGCATAGATGCGCAAAATCACCACATCGCGGTATTTTTCGGGCAGCTTGCGAATTACCCGCTTGACCGAGTCAACAATCACCCGCTTGATAATCGCGTCTTCCGGGTTGCAGTGGCTTGTTCGGCAAAAGGCATCGGTGACCAGATCGAGGTTGATAGCGTCAAGCCCCTGTTTATTTTTGCGCAGATGTTTGTAATAGGTGTGCTTAGCGATGGCGGCAAGCCAGGTAAACAGCTCGCTTTGTCCCTGAAAGCGATGAAAGGACGAAAAGGCCTGAAAAAAAGTCTCTTGCGTCAGTTCTTCGGACAACAGCGTATCTCCGCAGAGCGCGAATAAAAACGCGTGAACACGGGGGGCGTTGTCGCGGTATATTTTTTCAAACGATTCCAATTCGCACCTCTTTTCTGCTTGTCTCATTGTTTCGCAACTTATAATCATGCAATAGTTAGTACCGCGAAAAAGCGAGAAGTTACACGATAAAAAAAGAAATTTTTAAGCAAGAATCTTGTAACTTCCGCCGTTTTAAAAACACTAACTTGGTGTGGTGAACCCCACGGGAGGAACTTTGATGAGTTTTCAAATCATCGGCACGGGCATGTGCGTGCCGGAGCGCATCGTCACCAATGACGAGCTTTCACAGTTGGTCGATACCAATGACGAATGGATTTCGCAGCGGGTCGGCGTTTTAGAACGGCATATCTGCACCACCGAGACCACGGCGGATCTGGCGGTCGAGGCCGCCAAACACGCGCTTGACGACTGCG
>CAZTDA010000154.1:0-5682 GCA_964612155.1 uncultured Eubacteriales bacterium
GCGACGAGGACAGTGTGCGCGAGATGATTTACAAGACCGTGTGCGAATACGGCGGATTGGACGCGCTGGTCTCGAACGCGGGCATCGTTCGGGCGGGGTCGCTCGACGAGCTGACGCTAGCCAACTTTGAGCTCAGCACCAGGATCAACTACACAGCTTTTTTCCTGTGTTCCAAGTACGCTTCGAAGGTCATGAAGGCCACGGGCAAATACGCACCGTATAAAATGGCGGACATTATACAAATTAATTCCAAATCCGGGCTGACCGGCTCGAACAAGAACTTCGCTTACGCGGGTTCAAAGTTCGGCGGCATCGGACTCGTTCAGAGCTTTGCGCTCGAACTCGCCCCCGACCGCATCAAGGTCAACGCCATCTGCCCCGGCAACTTCCTCGACGGCCCGCTGTGGACCGACCCCGTCAAGGGATTGTTTGTGCAATACCTTGCGGCGGGAAAAGTGTCCGGCGCAAAGACCGTGGAGGATGTGAAAAAGTCCTACGAATCCAAGGTGCCGCTCGGACGCGGTTGTCTTGTGAAAGATGTTGTACGCGCCATCCTTTACATCATGGAGCAGGAATACGAGACCGGCCAGGCCGTCCCCGTCACCGGCGGTCAGGAGATGCTCAAGTAAGCAGGTAGAACCTGCTGTCAAACGCGTCAAAGTATCTGCCATCCGTAAGCTTGATAGCGCGCGCTGCCTGCTTCAGTGTGGGACTGGGATTCCAATCACATCCCCTTCCGAAAAATGTTCATAAATAATTGAAAACTAGAAATAACTCAAAGTTGTTCGTGCCGACGCGAATCTCGCCTTGAATATAAGGCAGGTCTTGCGTCGGCGCGGACTTTTATGTTATGATGGGAATATCAGGCAGGGGAATGGAAATTAGTGATTGAGAGGGAACAATTGCTATGATAAAGAGGATAAGGATTGTTGCTGCGGTTTTGGCACTGGCGGTTTTGGCGGGACTTGGTGGGTGTGGGAGGACGGCTCTAAGCATGCCGGAGATCTTGACTAGTTCGGCGGTTTCGAGCGAGGTTGGTTTAAGTGAACCCACTTCTTCGGTTGCGTATGTTCCGCAAGATCGGTTTGAAGATGCTAATATCATCAACACCGCGTTAACAAGAACTTATCTTTCGGAGAACCCTCAGACCGTCACCGGGAAATTTATCGATGCGGCCAAAACATGGACGAAGTGGTTTATTAAGGAAAATTATCATTTGAATGTCGAAGACGTCACCTTCTATAATCCCGCATATTATACATTGGAGACTGAATCCGGAAACAAAGTCTATTATAAAATCGGAGACTGCCTTGCGGAAATAGATTCGGATTTACCTTTGGAAGGATTGAAAATCTGGGAGGGTAAATATCTACTTTCTCTTCAGATCGTGGCAAAGCGCACACAAGGTGTTGATTACGATTCATTTATGCTGGTGGGATTCGTGACAAACGAGGACAACTCTATATTCGACACCAATGATCTTATAGAATTTTTATCGGGCTCTCCGAGTTTTCGTGATAGTGGGATTATCACGCCGGAACTATCAAAAAATGTTGCGCTGGATTCCCTCGGATATGGTTTCACCGAGAAAAACGTGGATGCCGCATCCGGCCTTTCGGTTATTAATTTGCGGTCGCTTGCAAATGGTTTAGAAGTTGCTGATTTTGCATTTTTCCCCGGCGATCTATTGGCCATTTTAGCGGTGAATCCCGGTGCTGAAAACGAAAAGGTCTTGATGGTTTTTAAGGCAGAAGAATTGCTGCCGCTATATCAGCAGACCTTTTCGAATCCGGCTTCCGGCTTTGTTCGGTTTGAATATGTCAACGGAACTGCTGTTTTAATTCAAACACCGGATGATAAAAAATATAAATATTTTATTCCTTCAGAAAACTGCGTTTCAGAAGTCCCGAGACCGATCGCGAGATATCAATTATCCGATACAGCCTTTATCGTAGAAGAAGAATTCAATCTTTATCTTGAACAAAACGGCACGCGAAAATTGATTTTTGAAGGCGTTTACGAAGACAGCGTGGATCTGAAATATTATGTTTTTACCTGCCGACTCAGCGATACGCGTTTTATCTACGAATTATATGGATATGAGTGGCTCGAAGAATGCGGGGTCTATGACATAGAAACCGGAGAAAAAACTATTTTTCAACATGAAAACGCTGAGTTAATAGAGCTCGCTGACTATAACGAAGACAAAGCGCTTTTGGTTCCCGACGATTGGGTCGGCTCTGAGTACGAATCATATGGGCCTTATTTATACGAAGAATCAACCCGTAAATTGGTTGATTTGGCTTTGCCGGATATACCGTTATCCGATGGAAATCCATTTTTTTATCTGTTCGGAAATACCCTTGCGGTTTATGCAAAAAATGAGCCCGTTTCAACGTTCTGCTTGTATGATCTTTCTTCAAGGGAAAAAATCATGAATATTGCCATTCTTAGTACTACGGGATATAACAGAAAAGCTTACTATTATACAAGCGGGCTATATGCCACCGAAAACTTCATTTGGTTTAATTCCCCCTATGAACTCCCAGCGGATTATTTGCTGCGAATTCCGAAAAAGAAGTAGAAATCGCCGCATCTGTATGTAAAGCACTTAAACTAAATAGAAAACATTTTTCATCGATTTTACTTAAAAACGGAAGGTAATACTTGTTCCAAACCACTGTTCGTGGTATACTTTCTGTGGATCGCATTTGTGCGGTCCTGATATTGTTTTGGTCCGGATATTTTCTTTATATTTTCATTGATGTTCTTTTGTTCTTCAATCACTGTATTTTCAATGAAATCAGAAAGGTTAAAAAATGCTTCAGCTCAAACAACTCTCCGACGAGAAACGGGTCGTGCGCCTGACCGCGCTGGCGACGCTTCTCGAACTGGAACGGACCGGTGCGTTGAAAACGCCGGAAACAGGACACTTTGTCAACAACCACATCCACACCAAATTCAGCTTTTCGCCCTACTACCCGACCGGTGCGATCTGGTATGCCCGGGCAGCGGGACTGCAAACCGCAGGGATTATGGATCACGACTCGGTCAGCGGCATCGATGAGTTTTATGTCGCGGGAGACCTTTGCAAGATGCCGGTCACGAGCGGTTTTGAAGTGCGTATCGATCTGTCTTCTTCCCCGTTCGGAAACCGCCGCGTCAACAACCCAGATCAGGACGGCGTCGCTTATGTCGCCTGCCACGGCATTCCGAAAAACCGCGTGGCGCAGGCCGAGGCGTTTTTGGGTCCGATCCGCGCCGCCCGCAACATCCGCAACCAGGCCATGGTCGGACGGCTGAACGAATTGCTCGTCCCCGCCGATATCGCCATCGACTTTGAAAAAGACGTGATCCCGCTTTCGAGATTTAAAGAGGGCGGCAGCATCACAGAGCGGCATCTGCTGTTTGCGGTCTCGCTGGCACTGGTCGCCCGGTTCGGCAAACGCGGCGACGTGGTGGGATTTTTGGCGGACAAGCTGGGAGTCAAATGCAATGATAAAATCAAAGCGCAGCTCTGTGACGTGGATAATCCGTTTTATGAGTATGACCTCTTGGGTTTATTAAAAGCGTATTTGGTCAAGGATTTTTATATTCCCGCAAAGGCAGAACTGCCCGATGCGCGCAAGTTTGTCGAATTTGTCCGCTCGATCGGCGCGATTTCGGCTTATGCCTATCTCGGCGATGTCGGCAGCTCGGTGACGGGCGACAAGCAGACCGCCAAATACGAGGATGACTATCTCGACGATTTATTCGATTATTTAAAATACACGGGATTTGACGCGGTGACCTATATGCCGTCGCGCAACACATCCGAACAGCTCGCCCGCGTGATGGGGTTATGCGACAAGCACAACTTCTTTCAAATCAGCGGCGAGGACATCAACTCCCCACGCCAGAGCTTTATCTGCCCGGCACTTAGTAAGCCCGAATATGCGCATCTTTACGAGGCGACCTGGGCGCTGATCGGACACGAGCGGGCGGCCGCAATTAATCCAGCCGACTCAATTACCTCCCCGCAGACGGCGGAAAAATATCCGAAGATGTCGGAGCGGGTCGCCGCGTTTGCGGAAATGGCAAAGAACCGCTGAAGCGGTTCTCCTGCGACCTTATTGAAGACAAAATCACGCCCACAAGGAACCACCCCGTTTCACCCGTCTCCACAGAGGGGAATATGAGCGGATGGTATTCGCCTCTTAACTCTGTTTTCTCGTGTCCCATTTTTAAATAACCTTACAAGGAGCGTAAACATGAAAACCAAAGCCATGCGCCTTTACGGCAAAAACGATCTGCGGGTCGAAGAATTCGAACTGCCGCCGCTCAAGGATGACGAGATTTTAGCCAAAATTGTCTCCGACAGCGTGTGCATGTCGTCCCACAAAGCGGCGCTGCAAGGTGCTGACCACAAACGCGTGCCGAAAGACATCGACCGCAACCCGGTCATCATCGGACATGAGTTTTGCGGCGAGCTGATTGAAGTCGGCAAAAAGTGGGCCGGACAATTCAAAGCCGGACAGAAGTTCGTGATGCAGCCCGCGCTGAACCTTCCCGAAAACCCGTATATGTCTCCGGGCTATTCGTTCCGGTACATCGGCGGCGACGCGACCTATGTCATCATCCCCGCCTGCGTGATGGAACAAAATTGTCTGCTCTCCTATGACGGCGAAGCGTTTTTCTTCGGGTCGCTTGCTGAGCCGGTCAGCTGCATCGTCGGCGGTTTTCATGTCAACTACCACACCCAAAACGGTGTTTATACCCACAAGATGGGGATTGTCGAGGGCGGCAAAATGGCGCTGCTCGCAGGCGTCGGCCCGATGGGTCTGGGCGCGATCGACTATGCCCTGCACTGCGACCGCAAACCGTCGCTGCTGGTCGTCACCGACATCGACGACGCCCGCCTTGCCCGTGCAAAATCCCTTTACAGCGAAGAAGACGCGGCAAAATGCGGTGTAAAACTGATTTATTTGAACACCGGCTCACTGGAAGATCCGGTCGCGGCGATGCGCGAGCTCTCCGGCGGCACCGGATTTGACGATGTCTATGTTTACGCGCCGGTCGCGCCGGTCGTCGAACAGGCCGACAAAATCCTCGGTCACGACGGCTGCCTGAACTTTTTCGCAGGCCCGACCAATCCCGAATTCCGCGCACAGTTCAACTTTTATAATGTCCACTATTTGTACACCCATGTTGCGGGCAACAGCGGCGGCAACACCGACGATATGCGCGAAGCGCTTTCGATGATGGAAAAGGGTCTGTTGAATCCGTCGGTCATGATCACCCATTTCGGCGGTTTGAACGCCGCGCCCGAGACCACGATTCACCTGCCCGAGTTCAAGGGCGGCAAGAAGCTGATTTATACCCACATCAACTACCCGCTGACCGCGATTGCCGATTTGCCCGAGCTCGGAAAGACCGATAAGCTTTGCAAAAAGCTGGCCGACATCGTGGCGAAGAACAACGGCCTGTGGTGCGCCGAGGCCGAAAAGGTGTTGTTGGAAGAGGCACCGGCGATTTAAAATATGCAGAATTAATAATTTAAAACTCGGAATCCCACCACCGCTGCGGCGGTTCCCCTCCCTTTAACAAGGGAGGCAAGTAGGGGCGGATATCATCCGCCCGTCGCGATGGTGGGTTATTAGGGCGGATGATATCCGCCCCTACAATGTGCGAATATTGTAAATA
>CAZTDA010000155.1:0-5663 GCA_964612155.1 uncultured Eubacteriales bacterium
ATTCACGACCTCCCGGAAAGAGCCGGTCGACGGATTGCATCCGTTTCGCTCGTTCATAATACTATGTCCTCCGTTTCAGTTTGCGGCTATAAGTAAATAAATATTAGCCGCTCAACCCCATTATATGAGGGAGGGGGGTTTGTGTGATTGTAAATTGCAGTGTGTAAAGAGGATAAAAGAAATAAATGAAAAGGGAAAAGAGAATAGATGCTGTACCGCTGCGGCGGTAATTATATATGGTAGGGAGCGACGCCCTCGTCGCTCCGAAAATAGCCTCATTGATTTAATGAAAAGAACGGCCGGTCAAAAAACAAAGAAGGTAAAAATTGCATCTTCCCCTGTTCTATATATCTGTCCTTCTCGCATGTTGACATGTTTTTTCTCAGATGGTAAAATGGATTTTGCGAGTTATGTGTAATTTCTTTTAAGGAAGTGCTTGAATGGATATTCTTGAAAAATGCTATCATGACAAAACAATGGCGAGTCAGGCCAAGGAAATGGGATTGTATCCGTATTTTCACGAGCTGCAGACCCGACAGGATGTCGAGGTTGTGATGGAGGGAAAGCGCCGCATCATGCTCGGCTCCAACAACTACTTAGGGCTGACCGTCCACCCCGAGGTCATCGAGGCAGGCGTGAAAGCCATTGAACAATACGGCAGCGGCTGCTCCGGTTCCCGGTTTTTAAACGGGACACTGGCGCTGCATGTCCAACTCGAAAAAGAACTGGCGGAGTTTTTGGGAAAACCGGCCGTGATGACCTTTTCCACCGGCTTTCAATCCAACTTGGGTATCATCAGCGCCATCGCGGGCCGGGACGACGTGATTTTATGCGACCGTGAAAACCACGCGAGCATCTATGACGGCTGCCGCCTGTCTTATGCGCAGATGGTGCGTTTTCGCCACAGCGATATGGCCGATTTGGAGAAAAAGCTCTCCGAGATCGACGACAAATTCGGCAAGCTGATTATTACCGACGGCGTATTCAGCATGGGCGGCGACATCTGCAAACTGCCCGAGATCGTGGCGCTGGCCGAAAAATACGGCGCGCGCGTGATGGTTGACGACGCCCACGGACTGGGCGTTTTGGGCGAACGCGGACGCGGCACCGCCGAACATTTCGGGCTGACCGACAAGGTTGACATCATCATGGGTACTTTCAGCAAATCGCTGGCTTCGTTGGGCGGCTATATGGCCGCCGACACCCCTGTGGTCGAACATACGCGGCACTGTTCCAGACCGTTTATCTTCTGCGCCTCGATTCCGCCGGCAAACTGCGCCACGGCTTTAAAAGCGCTGGAGATTTTGCGCGAACATCCCGAGCGGGTCACGCGGCTGCGTGAGATCTCGGGTTATGTGCGCGCCGGAATGGACAAGCGGGGCATTGAATACCGCTGCACTGACCTGACGCCGATTATCCCGCTGCCGACGGGCGACATTATGAATACGCTGACCCGCGCCAAACATCTCTACGAGGCCGGGGTCTATGTCAATCCGGTGCTGCCGCCTGCGACCGGTCCGACGGACTGCCTGCTGCGCACCAGTTATATGGCGACGCACACCGACGCTCTGCTTGATGAGGCGATGGATATTATCAAAACAGTGATCGAGACGGAAGAGAAAGAGAATATATAAGGGAATCTCTAAAAACGCTTATATTAGATCGAAAGCTTCTGGTTTAAGCCATTCTTTCATTACGGAAATGAGTTTTTAGAGTTTCCCTTAACATAAAGAGGGTTGAGCGGATTGAAAACAGTTGTTATCAGCGGTGCTTCTAACGGCATAGGGCTTGCGTGCGCATTGGAGTTTGCCAAAAACGGCTGGCAGGTTTATGATCTGTCGCGCAGCGGCAAAAATCATGACGGGATCACGCACATCACCGCCGACGTCACAGACGCCAAAGCGGTTGAAACGGCGCTGGCGCAAGTGGAACATATTGATGTGCTGATTGCAAACGCCGGATTCGGCATCTCGGGTGCGATTGAGTTCACCGAGGCAGCCGCCGTCGAAAAACAGCTCTCGGTCAATTTTGTGGGCGCGCACAACTGTGTGAAAACCGCGATTCCCAAATTGCGCGAGAGCGGCGGAGCGGTGCTGTTTACAAGCTCCGTGGCGGGGATTTTGTCCATTCCGTTTCAGAGTTTTTATTCGGCGGGCAAAGCCGCCATCAACGCTTACGCCTGCGCGCTGGCCAACGAATTAAAGCCGTTCGGCGTGCGCGTATGTGCGCTGATGCTCGGCGACGCCAAGACCGGTTTTACCGAAAAGCGTGAAAAAGCGCCGATTGAAAACGCGCTGTACGGCCAAGTCATTGCCAAATCGGTGGCACAGATGGAACACGACGAGCAAAACGGCATGGATCCGGCGGTCATTGCAAAGGTGTTTTATAAGACCGCGCTGCAAAAGCATCCCAAACCGCTGAAGACAATCGGCTTTCAATATAAGGTCTTCGCGGTGATTCAAAAGCTGCTGCCGATTCGGATGGTCAACGCGCTGCTTGGCAAACTTTACGCTAGTTAAATACATCATTTTTAAAATAAAAGGACGGTAAAAAAGACCATGATTTACAAGGGCTTTAAAATGAAACTTTATCCGGGCATGGAGGCCGAATACGAAAAGCGGCACAACGAACTGTGGCCAGAAATGATTGATATGCTTCACGCGCACGGCGGGAAAAACTATTCGATCTACCTCGACCCCGAGACATTGATTTTATTCGGCTACATCGAGATTGAGGATGAAACAAAGTGGTCCAAGAGCGCCGACACCGCCATCAACCGCAAATGGTGGGACTTTATGGCCGACATCATGGACACCAATCCCGACAACAGCCCCGTGGCTAAGGATTTGAAATTACTGTTCCATTTGGATTAGAAAGAAAAGGTGCCATGATGGATTTTACACCGTATCGGCGCGAAAAATATGATGCGTTCATGGGGCTTGCCCCCAAGCATCTGCCCCACTGGGAACACTGGTCGAACCCCGACGCCGAGACCTACCTGACCGGAATTGACGCTTACGAGCACCCCAAACTCTGCCGCGAGCGGCTTTTAGAGCTTTATCCGCGATTGGATTTCGGGATTCCGAAAGACGACACGCCGATTTTGCGTCCGTCCGGTGATGACACCGGTCACGGCACGGTGCGCTGGGGCACGGGACAGACGGGGACATTTATCCACGGCGAGCAAATATTTAAAACTGCCGAGGATGTGTTTTCTTTCAGTCCGCTTGAACACGCCGATATGACAGACTGGGGTTTTGTGGTCGAGCATACCGACTTCACCTCGATTGAGAGTATTGAAAAACGATACGAGCAGGCCTTCCCCAAACCCTGGGGCAAGCCGGAGCCGTTTTCGACAGCCGGTGTCGGTTTTTATAACACCACCTTTATGTGGCCGTTGCTGACTTTCGGGTGGGAACTGTTTTTGGAGTGCTGCCTGGATGAGCGGTTTGAGCGCGTGATGGACGAATTCGCCGAAATCAACCGCCGTCTGTTTTCGGTTTATGCCAAGCTGCCGGTCAACTTCGTGACCTGCCACGACGACATCGTGACCACACGCGGGCCCGTCTGTTCGCCCGAGTGGATGCACAAATATGTATTCCCGCGTTATGAGGAGTACTGGGGCATGCTGAAAGCCGCCGGAAAACGCGTCATTTTTATGGCAGACGGCTGCATGGATCAATACGCCGACGATGTGTTCGCCTGCGGCGCAAGCGGGATTATTTCCGAGCCGTATACCGATTATAAGGGAATTGCAAAAAAACACAAGGACTGCTTTTTGGCGGGCGAAGGCGACAACCGCATTTTGAAACGCAACAACCCGGACGAGATTTCAGACATGGTCGACCGCATGGTCGCGACTTCCAAGCTGACCGGCGGGTATGTGATGTGCATCGGCAACCACATCCCGTGGGATATTCCCGGCGAGGCCATTAAACTCTATCTCGACCTCTCGGAGGAACGGGCAGTCAGAACATAAATGATTCGGAGGCCGCAATACGGCCTCTGTTTTATTTAGATGCAGAGTGAACAGTTCACAGTTGGCAGTGGACAATGACATACCCAAACAAAACACATTTCCGGAAAAGATTATGTAGTGAAATATCTTGAGGGGATTTACGCAGTGATTTTAGCGTAAGGTGCCGCTAATCTTTCAGAAGTGTCACTGTACACTTTTAACTGCCAACTGTACACTTAGAAAAATAGAATGAGGGATCATAATTGCCGAACGGAATTATTGTCTTTGGCGCAAACGGCAGCGGTAAATCCACCATCGGGCGGGAGCTGGCGCGCGTTTTGAATTACAAGTTCATGGATCATGAGGATTATTATTTTGTCAAATCGGATATTCCGTATACCGTGGAGCGTTCACGCGAAGAGTGCTTACGGTTGATGCTTGCCGATATCAACAAATACGGTTCGTTTGTGCTCTGCGCCGTCACCGGGGAGTTTTGCAAAGAGATTACGGCGATGTACGAATTTGCCGTATATCTTTCCGCTCCGCATGAAGTCCGCATGGAACGCATCAAACAACGCGCCGTTGAGCGGTACGGAGACCGCGTGCGGGAGGGCGGCGACATGTATGAGCGGCAAGCGGAGTTTCTGGATTTTACGGCAAATCGACCCTTGACAAGAATCGAACAATGGGCAAAGACCCTTTCTTGTCCTATGATGCAGGTGGACAGCACAAAAGCTATTCATAAAAATGTTGCATTGTTTGAGGAAGAATATTTGCGGTTGCGACGTGCTTTCACGCAGTGACAGTTTTCCCGTCATTGCAAGGGGCTTTAATCCCGTGGCGATCCAGATTGTGCGACAATCCAGATTGTGCGACAATCCAGATTTCGTTGTAATCCGGACGCTTATTCTCTGGATTGCTTCGTCAGGCGCGGGACTTGCTCCACGCTTTTCCTCGCAATAACGGAGAGGAATCTCCGACGAGAGAATGTCACTGTACACTTTTAACTGCCAACTGTTAACTTTGATATCACCAATACACTTTTTATAAAATCGGTCGAGAAATCTGTCTGTGTATTCGTTATAATCATCTCAGAATTCCCCGAAAGGAGCGTGTAAAATGCGGCAGGAAGAAAAAGCGTTTGTCGTCGAGAAGCTGCAGGAGTATATTGACCTGCACATCGACCGCCCGATCACGCTGAAACAGCTCTCCGATGTCGCCGGATACTCACCCGGTTATGTCACACAGATGTTTCGCGATACGGTCGGACGCAGCCCTTATGATTATATCCGCGCGCGCCGGCTGACAGCTGCGGCTTTGGCGCTGCGCGACGGCGATCAGCGGGTGCTCGATATTGCACTGGACTTTCTGTTCGACAGCCACGAGGGCTTTACACGCGCCTTTTCAAAGGAATTCGGAATTTTGCCCGGAGAATATAAGCGCAATACGCCGGCAATCCGGTTGTTTTTGCCGACGAAAGCGTATCAAAGTTACCGGGCTCTTCATCAAATCAACGACAACAACTTCAAGGAGGAACTTATGTCGAATACAACAAAGACGATTTTTGTTCAGATCATTGAGCGCCCTACGAGAAAATGCCTGTTAAAACGTGCAAAGACGGCGGACGAATATTTCAAGTTCTGCGAGGAGGCCGGGTGCGATGTGTGGAATGTGCTGCTGAGCGTCAAAGAGGCGCTGTATGAGC
>CAZTDA010000156.1:0-5647 GCA_964612155.1 uncultured Eubacteriales bacterium
CAATATCAAAAAAATGATATGACGAATCGGAAAGCAGGCGGTGATAATCCGCACGCTGACGGGATGAAACTGCACGCCAAAAATTATTTTCCATGAAAACTTTATTCCCTCCGTGGCAACATCAATAAATTCAACTCCAAAGATATTTTGCCAGTTCAATCCCGATGCATTCAAAACCGTAAAAGGGTGAAAACCCGTTTTTGCGGTAGACATGATATCGAGTTTTAATCCGTTTCGACATCGCGGAGAGCGTCTTTTTATTACTGACACCGCCGAATTCAAATTCCGCCAGAACCTTCGGGATCAATGTGATGTGCCACCCGCCGTTCTTGACTTTAAAAAAGAAGTCGAGATCGGCATATACGCCGCAGTCAAGGGAATAGCGGAAGCTGTCGTAGATGCGCTTTGATACAAATTGAGTCGGATGATTCCAGCCGCGCGAGGTCGGACGGGCATAGTTTTTTGCATGTTTCAGGTATGTTCGTTCACCGCGCTTGATCAGGATGTCTGCGTATGAAAAGTCGCATCCGGCGTCAAAGGCCTTTTCGGTTTCGGCGAGCGCGTCCGGGGAATAAATATCGCCGCAATTGATCATACCGACAATCTCTCCGGAGGCAGTGCCGATGCCCTTGTTCATGGCGTCATATATGCCTTTATCGGGCTCTGATATGAGTTTAAAAGATACACCGCGCCGTTCAAGCTCGGGAATGAGTGATTTGGCGATGTCAAGGGTTTTATCAGTCGAAGCGCCGTCTACAAGAATGTATTCAAAAGGCGCACTATATGTTTGACCGAGCACCGAACGCATGGTGCGCTCAATCTCGGCTTCACCGTTTCGAACGGCGGTGACAACGCTGAATCTCAAGGCCTTGTACCACCTTCCGTTATGATAATGGACTCCGCCATATCCGCAACCCGGTAGTTCTGAAGATATGTGCTCATGCTTTGGTCATAAGTATAGGTTGAAAAGGCATTATTGAGCTTGTTCACGACCGCAGACGCCGCTTTCAATAAACAACCTGCTTTTATCAAATGGATGTTCCTTCCGTAAAAAGCGGCGATGTCGGCGACCAAATCCGATGTGCAGATATATTCGCTGTTTTGGGGAAAGAATACGCCATCCTCGTCGTTATCAATCATCAACCGGACAAATTCGCACAGGTTATCGACAAACAGCATGCTTCGCCGGTTGTCGATGTAGGGAAAGACCGAGAGTTTACGCCCATACTGCGAAAGCTTCGGGTAATTCCCCTTGCAGCCGGGGCCGTAGATCATCGGCGGACGCAGGATGACCGCCCGAAATGAAGCATCTTCCAACGCCTGAATACTCTGTTCGGCCTGCAGTTTGCTGAGTCCGTAGGCGGAGTCGGGTGCGGGCTGTGTGTCTTTGGTAATCTCGACCGGCTTTTTAAAAGTCGGTGAAGAATAAATTTTCATAGTGCTCATGAAAATAAACTGCTTTACACCGGCTGCTTTGGCTTTTACGGCTGTTTTTATCGCCAAATCACGGTTGACTTTAAAATAAAGATCGTCCGCATTTTTAAGATCGGCGTGCGCGATGCCGGCGACATGAAACACAGTGTCATAACCCGAAAAATCGAATGATTCCCAACGGTCGCTTTTCATATCAAGGGAAATAACACGGTATGCGTCTCCGAATCGTTTTAAATAGGTTTCAAAAGAGGAGCCGATATAGCTGCCGCTCCCGGTGATCAGAATATTCTTCAGCCATATCAGCTCCCCTCAGGCAATATATAATTTTATTTTACCACAATTTGTTCAAATAGTCAATCTCAGGCAGGGTTTTTCGACTTTATATCGTCAACGAACCGTTCTCGTTTTCAAGCAGAATCAACAGCTTGATGGCCTCTCCCGTCTGTGCGTCGACATAGGCTAAAATTTGTTCATCTTCCTGTCCTCTGCATTTATATTCGTAGCAAAAGGCCTCCTTACCCCATTCAGTCGGGATGATGGCAGTCGACACCGATTCCACTTTAAGTTTCGGACTCACCGACTCCAAACCCTCGGTTTTTGAAATAATATCACCCGGTAAACTGCGTTCTTTGTGGTTCATGATATAGCCGCGCGCGTCGTAGCCGCAGATGCTGCCGTTGTCAAGTGCGACCATCACTTTGATCAAGTCGGTGTAGACAATCGTATTGCCGATCGAGTACGCAAAGTTGATGGTACACACATTGTCGTTGACCATATAATACGAGGTCTTCATGTTCTTGAAGCCGAGACCTTCAAGAAACTGCGCAGCGTTTTCAACGGCACGGTTGGCATCAATGTTGGGGCCGCCGATGGCTCTGCTGTTGCTCATATACACCGGAATTCCACCCGCTTTGGTCACGGCAGCGCTGATTTCACCGGCGAAGAAGCAATAAGAAGGCATAGTACTCTCCTCCGTCGAAGGATCGGTAAGTTCGCTGGCCGGAAGTCCCGTAATCTTGGAAGCGACGGCAGAAGCATATGCGGCATCCACTTCCGAAAGCCCCTGAATGAGCGCCGGACTCTGGCTGAGCAGATGATCAGAGAACGGGCCGTCATAGATCAGAGACGGATAACCGCTAAACCCGGCTTCAAGGTCACCGTAGCCGTCACCCATGCTCTTTTGGCTGCTCGGATCCTCGTCGCCGCCCTCGGGAGATGCATTGACTGCCTGTTCCGAACCCTGTTCCTCCTCGCTGCCCATGTTTTCTTTTTCAATGATCTTCTTGACCTCACCGTTCAAAAATTCTTCGTCCATCACCATGGAGCGCATCACTTCGATTTCGTCGGACATGGCGGTGCTGTAACCCGAGAGCTGACGCAGGGTCTCCCATTCCTCATCAGTGATCGTGCCGCCTGTGGTCAGCTTTCGGTTCAGCGACAGCGAATATTCACCGACCTGTGACAAAAACTTGTAAGTGTTGGTCAGATCAACGCCCGACTGCGGCAGAATTGACAGATTGCTCTTGGCCTCTGCGGAGTCGACGGTCAGCTTATTGACCGTAGCCAGAAACTGCGCCTTGGTTCCGGCATAAATGCCCTTGGTCAATGAGGTGTTGATCGATTGGGTATAATAACCCAAATCGTCGAGCGCGCGCATATATGAATATTGCAACGCGGTTCTGTAGTTGTTGGCGACGACATATCCGCTGATGGCAAAGCAGATGGAAACAAACAATGCGCCAAACACAAAGCAAGCCACGCGAATCAGCGAGCGCCGCGATAAAGTTCTGATCGGATGCAAGATAAACCCCCCAATAATAAGATTCGTCTTCATTTTTTCCCACTCTTGGAGAATTATCCGTTTTCCGACAAAAAAGGGGCTTTCGGGTTGAAATCTGCGGGGATATCTGGTATAATCACATGGTATAAAGAGAGACATTTTTCTCTTGGGACAAACGCCGGAAAGGAACTGCGATTATGTATAAAGATTATCTTGACAGCATCGGTTTTGTAAAGAAATTCGACCCCGAAGTCGGAGCGTCAATGGAGGCGGAGCTGGCGCGCCAACAACGCAATATCGAACTCATCGCCTCGGAAAATTTCGTATCGGGTGCCGTGATGGCAGCGATGGGCAGCGTGCTGACCAATAAATACGCCGAAGGATATCCTTCAAAACGTTATTACGGCGGCTGCCAGTGTGTCGATGTCACCGAGGATATCGCAAGAGATCGAGCCAAAAAGCTCTTCGGCGCAGACCATGCCAATGTCCAACCCCATTCCGGCGCACAGGCCAATTTTGCGGTCTATTTCGCGCTCGCAAACCCCGGCGACACCATCATGGGCATGTCACTTGCGCACGGCGGCCATCTGACCCACGGTTCTCCGGTCAATGTGAGCGGTAAATATTTTAACTTCGTCTCCTACGGCGTTGACGAGGGAACCGGGCGCATCGACTACGACGCGCTTGAAAAGCAAGCCAAAGAGTGCAAGCCGAAAATTATTGTTGCGGGCGCGAGCGCTTATCCGCGTGAGATCGATTTCGCCCGCATCAGTGCAGTCGCCAAAGAGGTCGGCGCTTATTTTATGGTCGACATGGCTCATATCGCCGGATTGGTTGCGGCGGGTCTGCATGTATCACCGATCCCTTATGCCGATGTCGTCACCACCACGACCCACAAGACCTTGCGCGGCCCGCGCGGGGGTATGATTTTGTGCAAAGAAGAACACGCCAAAGCCATCGACAAAGCTATTTTCCCGGGCACCCAGGGCGGTCCGCTGATGCACATCATCGCAGCCAAAGCTGTTTGCTTCGGCGAAGCGCTGTCCGACGACTTCAAGGCCTATCAAAAAAAGATTGTCAACAACGCCAAGACATTGGCCGACGGTCTGCTTGCGCACGGATTTGATCTGGTCAGCGGCGGCACCGACAACCACTTGATGCTGGTTGACCTGCGCAAATTTAACGTCACCGGCGTCGATATGCAACACAAACTCGACGAGGTCTTCATCACCGCTAATAAAAACGCCATCCCCGGCGATCCCCAGAAGCCGATGGTTACCAGCGGCATTCGTTTGGGCACCCCGGCGGCGACGACCAGAGGTCTCGACGAAAACGACTTCAAAGAAGTTGCGGAGTTAATCTATCTGACCGCATCGGATTTTGACGCAAAGAAACAGCAGATCATCGACCGGGTCGACGCCATCTGCGCCAAATACCCGTTATACAGATAAACAATTTATCATCGGCTCAACCTTTGATCAACAGGTGAACTCAGAATCATCATAGGAGTTTTCATGGAAAGCACGCTTGCCCCTCTCGCCGAACGGATGCGGCCGACTACTTTATCCGAAGTGGTTGGGCAGCGTCATATCGTCGGGTCGGGCAGCGTGCTCTCTCGTATGGTGGAACAGCAAAAAATCAGCAACATGATCTTCTTCGGCCCGCCCGGTACCGGCAAGACCACGGTGGCAAACATTGCCGCAAAGGCTGCCGGAAAGCGGCTTTATAAACTCAACGGAACCACTTCTTCGACCGCCGATGTCAAGCAGATTGTCGAAGAACTCGATTCATTGCTCGGGGCGGATGGCGTGGTGGTCTATCTCGACGAGATTCAATACTTCAATAAAAAACAACAGCAGACCTTGCTTTCGTATATGGAAAACGGGCGCATCACATTGATTGCGTCCACAACCGAAAATCCGTTTTTTTATGTCTACCCGGCCATTTTATCCCGCAGCGCGGTGTTCGAGTTCAAGCCCATCACCGAAGAAGATATCAAAGAGGACCTCGAACGCGCCGCACAGTTTATTCAAACAGAGCAGGGGATCGCCGTCGAATTTCAAGGCGATTCGCTCTCGTTGCTTGCGGCTGCCGGAGGCGGTGATCTGCGGCGCTCGATCAACTGTTTCGAGCTGGCGGTGCAGATTGCGGCAGAGGACAACAAAGCTGTTTTGACCGACGAATTGATTATGAGCATGTCGGTCGGCGCGCCGATCTTTCACGACAAAGACGGCGATTCGCATTACGATTTATTGTCCGCGTTTCAAAAGTCCCTGCGCGGCAGCGACGAAAACGCGGGCGTCTATTATCTGGCGCGGCTGCTCGAGGGCGGCGATCTGATCGGGGCTTGCCGCCGGTTGATGGTCACGGCAGCCGAAGATATCGGGCTGGCCTATCCGCAGGCGCTTTCCATTGTCAAAGCGGCGGTCGATA
>CAZTDA010000157.1:0-5631 GCA_964612155.1 uncultured Eubacteriales bacterium
CAATGTGAAGCCACTCGCTTAAGTGGCTTCACCATATATGCTCCCGTAGCTCAGCTGGATAGAGCGGCCGCCTCCTAAGCGGCAGGCCATGCGTTCAAATCGCACCGGGAGTGCCAAGAAAAATGCTTGCGTTTCGCAAGCATTTTTTTAGTGATATCCGTTTCTGCCTGAACGGGTGATACGCAAAAAAACACACGGCGTCAGCAGTAAATAACATCGCTTCAACAATATATCACTAACCTTCGTATGTTTTCAGTGCTGTTTGTACCTTTCGAACGGGTGATATGTATGAGACGTGATATTCGCTTCGGGACTTCAATTTTATTTGTTATCGATGGTTTTTTTCTTTTTTACCAGAATTAAACCGTAAACCACTCCGCAGGCAGCGCCTGCAAGAACCAAAACAACGATCCACCATTCGGACTTTGTTTGTTCTGTTGACTGTCCGTTTGCTTGGACTTCGGAATTAATTTCGCTCAAAACTGAAATTTCCGACTGTACCGCGATAATCGGGATTACACGGGTCTCGATTGCACCGCACTTTGTGCAGGTGCGTTCTTCTGAACCTTCTGCATTTTCGGTTGCTGTAGTTTTTATTGCCCATTCACCGTATGTATGACCTAAAGCCGAAATTGTCACCTGCTGTTTGTCTCCGCATTCACAGGTGCGGGTTTTTTCGCCGTTCTCAGTGCAGGTTGGCTCTGTTTTTGCTTTCCAGTCGCTGTATGCATGAACGTGCTGCCCGGCGAAGGTGACTTCGACCATCTCTATGCCGTCATTGGAATATTTTTCGCCGTTTAACTCGTTGGTGACTTTACAAAAGTAATAGCGTATCGTTCCGGAATGAGCGTTTCCATCAATGATGTAGGTGTTGGAAATTGCGTCTGAAATAGCTTTGGCATCATTTGAATCGGCTTTCACACTTTCATACCATTGATATGTAATTAACCCCTTTACCGATTCTCTTAAAGAGAGCGTTGTTCTTAAGTCGACGGTTTCTCCCGGATTCACACTTGTCTTTGTCAAATTATACTCAGGTTTTGGAACCGGCGAGCTGAACGTCTCTGATTTAACTGCTGACGCTGTAGATGCATTTGATACATTTGATGCCTTTTTGGGGAAGGTAAATACTACAAAACACATGTATAAATCTTTCCCAACGTTTCTGTTGCCGTAAACTTGTTCTCTGTCCAAACAGGAAATTATTACAAATGGTTTTTTAGGCTTTACACTTTTTATAATCAGTGTTTTGCCTGTGCTTCCGGAAAAATCTACTCCGAAAATTGAAGCGGAGTCCGCATTACATGAATATTTTCGATTCGAGTCATCGCTAATATACCAGTAATATGCATCTCCTTCATTTGCAGTAAATGTCAGTGTCTCCCCTTCCATAATTGTGAAAGATTGAATTTTTTGTACCTGTGTTCCCGAAAATGAGATAGAAAAAAGTATCGAAATAAATAAAACTATAATTGTTAAATATATCTTTTTCATATAATCCCTTTCATAATTCCTTTTTTGTGTTACTACTTTTTCACTTTTCTTTTTACTATAAAAATCAAAATAGCTGCGACTATGCTGCCGACAATTATAGCCAACAGCCACCATGATGTTGTATTTTGAAAACCTGCCGGTTGAGTGATAATACTATCTGTTGCGTTATCAGTTGACTGCACTGCGGCAATTGTAATTACCCGGGTCTCGATTGAACCGCATTTGATACAGCTGCGTTCTTCCTGTCCCTCTGTGCTTTCGGTTGCTGCAGTTTTTACTGCCCATTCACCGTATGTATGCCCTAAAAGCGAAATCGTCTCATGTTGTTTGTCCCCGCATTTGCAGGTGCGGGTTTTTGTGCCGTTATCGGTGCAAGTCGCTTCGGTTGTCACTTTCCATTCACCGTATTCTTGAATGTGTTGCCCGGCGAAGGTGACTTCGACCATTGCCAAACTATCCATATTGGTGTATTTTTCACCGTTCAGATCATTCGTTATCTTGCAAAAGTAATAGCATGTCGTGCCGGAATGGGCGTTTCCGCTGACGGTGTAGGCCTCGGCGGTCGCACCGGATATGGCTTTGGCTTCATCCGGATCGTCTTTCGTGCTCTCATACCATTGATATGTAAGTTTGCCCTTCTCAGAGTCGCTCAAAGCAAGCGCCACTTTCATTTCAACGTTTTCACCCGGATTCACGCTTGTCTTTGTCAAATTATACTCAGGTTTTGGAACCGGCGGGTTGAACATCTCAGATTTTACAGCTGACGTTGTAGAAAAAAAGGACACATTCGATTCCTGTGTTTTTTTAGGCTCAACTTTTATTGATACAAAATACAATAATGTTCCGAAATATCTGTTATCACCGGTGGGTTGCTCTTTTTCCATACAACTAAAACTTGCATCATTTATTTTTATATTTATATTTTTAATAACCAATGTTTTGCTTGTACCTCCGGAAAACTCCACTCCGTATTTTAAAGCAGTTTCCGTATTACATAAATATTTTTGATTCGAAACTCCAATATACCAATAATATGCAGAGCCGTCATTTGCCGTTATTGTCAAAGTTTCACCCTCCATAGCAATTTTATTTTCCAACGATGGAATTGAAGATGTTTGACTTCCCGAAAACGAGATTGGGGAGAGAACGACCGCAAGCAAAACTGTCATGACCAATAACATTTTTTCATGATATTTCTTCCGTTTTTTGATTTTTTCGACGGCATATATGAAATATCTTTCTTTAAACCGTCAGTGTACGAGCTATAACCGCAAATCGATGTTGCAAACTGTAGTTGAGTATAACATACCATATTTTCCATGTCAACCGATCCCATAAGCAATGTAAAACTATTAACGATTGACAAATCAATCGTTTTAATGATATATTTGACGCAGAAAACAATCATGCGAGGACAATTATGAAAAAAGCACTCTGTTTGTTAATAACAGCTCTTATATTGATATCCGCGATAACGATGACGGTATCCGCCTCTTCAAGCGCTGATGCCGTTATTGAGAATTTATCCGCTTTCAACGAAAAGTTCAATGTAACCACCAATAGCATCACCGATGATTTCAGTGACGCTTTTATTAAAAAACCCGAATTGGTGTTTTATTATAACGGGATGTCCTGCACCATTTTTAATAATCGAGCTGACTGTAACGTGCAGTATACCAACACCAAAGTCGCAATTAACGATATTTCGGTTGCGAAATCACTTGATGATTTCTACGAAATTTTAAGAACGGCCATGATGAATGCCCAAACGAATGTAAATATCGTATTGACCGACGGAAAGAATCAAGATGCGGATTTTGCCGTATTGATTGAACGCATTCATGAGCGTGATTATATTGCATATATGGGTTACAACAGTGTTTCGGTTCATAAGTTTTCAAATAAATATTCTGATGCTGTAGCTTATCGGATTGAATTCACTTACGGTTATGACAGCGCAGCGTTGATTGAAATGAAAAAGCAAACAAGAGCCGAAGTTACACGGCTTGCCGCAGAAATCTTTAAACAGGATATGAGCGAATACATGCTCGTGAAATCCATCCACGACTATTTAATTGACAAAACCAAGTATTCGCAAAATGAAAGCGATCCGATGGTTTATTATGCTTATGGTCCGTTGATGAAAGGGCGCGGGACATGCGAGGGGTATGCGGAAGCCGCCCGTCTGCTGTTTACGGCTGTCGGAATCGAGTCCTTGTTTATCAGCGGAACGGTGGAAAATAACAGTCCGCACGCCTGGAACATCATAAAAATCGGCGGTAATTATTATCATATCGACATCACCTGGGATGACCCCATCGTTACGGGCGGAGGGGATGTCAAGAACTATGACTATTTTAACATCACCGATGCCGAGATAGCTGCCGATCATGTTTGGAGCGGCAATTATCCCAAATGCACAGCGACCGATAAAGGCGTCGGCGCAACGCAAACAGCCGTGCGGCCGCAATCACAGCAGACCTCCTCGGTGACGACTAATCCGGCATCCTCAGTTTCGCAAAAAACTTCATCGGCGGTCTCTTCCAAACCGTCTCAGCCGTTGGTTGTTTCCCCTGCCCCGCAATCGTCTTCACAAACCGTCGGAACGGATTCGTCTTTGGGAGCTGCATCCGAAACGCTTGTGTCGCCGGATCTGCCGGTCTTTTCGATGGTAACATCCACCCCAGAAGTTGAATCTTCCTCCTCGTTTGATTTATCCGAAACAATTTCAACGATCGCCGAAACGCTCGGTTTATCCGTTGCGCTTGTGACAACGGCGCTATTTATCATTTTGGCGGCTGTTGTGATATTGATAATCTACTCGATATTTAAAAGAAATGCATAACACATTATGGAGAACAAAATGAAATCTTTTCGAAAAGAACTCCGCTTTCACACGCAGACAAGACGTGCTTATCTGAACATTACGCCGCAGGTCGAGGCCGCGCTTGCCGAGAGCGGCATTCATGAGGGGCTGTGCCTTGTCAACGCAATGAATATTACGGCAAGCGTCTTTATCAACGACGATGAAGGTGGTTTACACCGCGATTTTGAGCGGTGGCTTGAAAAGCTCGCACCGGAAAAGCCCTACAGCCAATATGACCATAACGGCTATGAAGACAATGCCGATGCTCACTTAAAACGTTCCGTGATGGGCCGCGAAGTCGTGGTGGCCGTCACGAACGGCAAGCTCGATTTCGGCACTTGGGAGCAGATTTTTTACGGCGAATTCGACGGCATGCGCGACAAGCGGGTGCTCGTTAAAATCATCGGGGAATGACATGATGGGACAATATACAAAGATCGAATTGGAAGTGGCGCTTTGTGACATTTTGTCTGTAACCAATAAGTGCAAGAAAGCATTGGAAAAGCAGACCCTTGGGCAATCGCAGCAGACATTGCTGCGCAACCGCATTAAAGCGTTCGAAATTTCATCTGATTTGATCAAAAAAGCGTTAGCGGAAACAAAATCCTAATTTTATCTTATATAGTAAAGCCACTTTAAACACAAGGTAATATTAATGTGGTTTTGCCCAATGTGAAACCACTTACCTTTTATCCTCGCCTTGTTTTTCAAATGGCTTCACTATATCATTCTTCTGTTCATCAATAAGAAACGCAGGAGCTATATCCACTGCGTTTTGTTCTTTGATACAGGATCAATGTCCCCTGTGTTTTTGTTTGCGCTTGATTTGCCGCAACTCAAATTTTTGTTCTCTTTCCGCTTCAATCTCTGCTTTGGTTTGACGCTTTCTTTCGAGCTTTCCCTGCTCTTGCGCGAGCTTTAACGCCTGCTGTGCTTTTGTGCCGATACCGGGATTTTGCAGCGAACGGCATATTTCGCGCTGCATACGCTTGGGATTGATTTGCCGATCTTGCGGGATTTCGGATTGGGTGGTTTTTGCGAAGTCGAGTTTCTTCCAGTTTTCCAAAAGATAAACCCATACCTCATAGTCCTTGGGTTCTGCGCCGAATGTGATTTTTGCGACCTCGTATCGGTTGCCGCAGGTTCTTTCGTAAACTCCGACCCAAAACGGATCATCAAAAAAGACCGTAAATTTTGATACGATCGTCTCCATAAGTAATGCCTCCTATATTCAATTGAAAATATATGCAAAGGACGGACAACCAAGGAGG
>CAZTDA010000158.1:0-2275 GCA_964612155.1 uncultured Eubacteriales bacterium
GATCAACACCAGCGAACCGCCGACGATACCGCCGCCCAAGACCCGGTCGAACTCCCGGATTCCGGTGCTTGTCCGTTTTTGAAAATCGGATGAAATTTCGTTCAACCGCATCGGTCTTATCGTGTTTTGGTGCAAACTAACGGACTTTTCACTCACGGATTCTCTGATTTCCTCAGAAAGCGTATTCCATTCGCCGCATGCGGGGCATTTTCCGATCCATTTGGCGGTTTCATAGCCGCATTCCTGACAGACAAATACCGTTTTGGACTTCATTCTTTTCAATCCTTCCTCGTTTTACGACTGCCCCTCCGGTTGATCAATAATTCCGCCTGCGAGATAGGCCAAAACGCCGTCTGCGATGGTTTGTGCAATTTTCCGTTGATGGGTCTCCGTTTTCAACAGCGCCTCGTCATTGGCATTGGATAAAAATCCGCATTCTACCAAGACCGCGGGGCCTTTTGCATGGCTCATCAAGTAAAGGTCCTTCCCTGCCGATTTGAGTTGCTTTTCGTTATCGGGTTGGAGAATTTGGATGGCAGTTTTCACTTTTTCGGCCAGCTGCTTGCTGTTTTTATTGATTACGCCGTAATAGATCATCGTTCCGTGCACATATCCGGCTGTAAAGCTGTTTTGATGTACACTGATGATGATGGCGTTCGGATGAGCATTGATGATAGCGAGCCGATTTTTAAGGTCGCTGGTCTTTTTTTGACGGATGGTGACCGCTTCTTCGGAGTGGATGGAAATATCGGTACTTCGGGTCATTAACACGTTTAAACCCTCGGCCGCAAGCATTTCTTTTAAATAAAGCGAGATATTGAGATTGAGCTCCTGTTCGATGCTGCCGGTGACGCCTACAGCTCCGCCGTCCACACCGCCGTGCCCGGGATCGATAATCACATCAATACTGCTCGGGGACGTGTTGCTTTGTGAGACCAAAATACGCGCGGCATGATCTGCGATTCCGTATGTCACAAATATAATTGCCGTCAGCAAAACCGCTGCCCATTTGTAGGCCTTCTTAATCGTGAGTTCGCTCATATCCATCTCCGTCTCGCCGCAAAACGGCGTTTGATCAATGGTTATAAATATGAACGAAACGCTTTGGGTATACCTTTTACTTTATTAGACCGTCATGATTTGATTGACCCACGACATCAATTGTGCATAATCGTTTGGATTGTTGTCTTCAAGTCGAACCGCTGCAATGACGGGCAGCCACTCGAGGACTTTTTCTTTCTCGATGCTTTGTAAACGACAATAAGTCTCGAGATAAATCGGTGCGATTTCTTTAAAATAAAGCGCGTACAGCATATATGTATAGCATCCGTCCGCATATTCACATCCGGCGGATGCGCTGGCCCAATCAATGATATAATTTTGATCTTGCGCACAAATGATATTAAAGCCGTGAAAATCGTAATGGCAGAGGTATTTTCCATCCGGTAAGCTGTTTAACTTAACAAGCAAAGCCGCTTTCTGGGTGTTAATCAGCTTTCGAGAACCGTTGATTTTATCTCTTAAAACCTCTTTAAGAAACAGCGGAAGTTCCGCTTTTGCGTTGTAAACGGCGTACTGGAGTTTTACCATTCGGTCGATATAGCGCTGCACATTGCCCATGTCCTTCAGCATAAGGTCTTGCAGGGTCTCTCCTTGGATATAATCCATTTTAAGAACGGGTTTCCCGCTGATATTGAGCACTTCATGGATTTTTGCAACCGGCAGACCGCCATCTTCAGCAATCGTGGTAACGGTCGCTTCCCAAAACGCATCTTTTTTACGGTCGGATGAGCGAAATACCTTATAGCAAAAACCGTCTTCAAGATAAATATCCGCTTGAGCCCCTTTTCCGATTGGATTTAAAAAGGTCATTTTTGACCCTCTTTGTCATTTTCTTCATCTTTATAAACGCTTTTTTGTAAGACAGAAATATTGTTCAAACCGAGATAATAGCTTGCGCCGCCGAATCCGACTATTGCAATCGGGAGTAAAATTCCGGCGATGATCACATTTGCGATGTTGTGATAATCAAAATTAAGTGTGATAAATAAAAACGGTGCATTGACTAAATTAAAGATCAACCGCATTGTGTCATATTTTACATCCTCTGCAGCGGTGTAGCAACCAATCAAAAGAAAAGCATTAATTAAGGCATATGGGATGCTGACAACCCCGGAGATGGCCAAACCACGAACCGAATTTCGCTTGGCACGTTCAAAAAAAACATCGTCACGGTCATGCATACCCGCACTCCACATGCCCGAATAGAGCATAT
>CAZTDA010000158.1:2285-5566 GCA_964612155.1 uncultured Eubacteriales bacterium
CGAGCAACGCCAGCGTCAGAACGCTCAACAGCCATTGATACCAATTCGCGTCAATTAAGCTGAAAAAGGTACCGTACGCAACAACACATAACACGATGCCCAATAAAATCCGAAAGAAAAATCGGATCGCCGTTCTGGGAAATGAATGATAGTTTACGCCGCCAACCATATGATTCACCCTTTCACCGTAATGTAATATGTCCGCATCGGATCTGTCGAATTGATTTCTAAAAGCGTCAAACCGGTCTTTTTAAGCGCGTTTTTCACCGTTGCGGGACTGAACCAATACTCGTTGAAGTGTTCATCTGCGCGCTTGAATTTACCGTTTGCGACGGGGATAAAAAAGTTTAACTGATGCCGGACGGTGCGTTTTCCCGAGAGTTCCGACTGCCAGACGCAATAGACATTTTCAAGATCGAAAACCGAGACGTTTTCGGGCAGGATTTTAAAAAATTTTTCTTCGGAGTAAAGATCAAAAATGAGCAGCCCGTTTCGGTTCAGAAACAAAGCCGCTCTTTGTAGTGCCGAAACAAGGCATGCAGTATCGCTGAGGTGGTTGAACCCGTCAAGCGCGCAGACAACGGCGTCTACCGTGTCGTTGAGGTCAAGTTCACACATATCCTGGTGCAAAAGCAATACTTCGGGATAATCCGTTAAATTGACTCGCGCTTGAGCCAACATGTTTTCACTGAGATCAACACCGGTAATGTCATAACCGCGTTTGGCCAGTTCTGCGCTGACTTTTCCGGTGCCGCAGCAAAGGTCGAGAACGGTATGGGGACGGCAGTTGTAATTTGTAAAGACGGATTCGTAATAATCGCACAGAGCGGAATAGTCGAAATCCATCAAATCGTCGTAAAACCGCGCCAATCCGTCATAACCGTTCATGCTCAGTTCCTTTCGCCGGGTTATACATCGAGGTGAACTAAATCCTCGTAGGTCTCACGTTTTACGACAATGCGGCTTTGCCCGTCTTTGACAAAAACCACCGCGGGTCTCGGGACACGGTTATAGTTGGACGCCATGGTGTAATTATACGCACCTGTCGTCAAAACCGCCATGATTTCACCGGGAACGGGTTTTTGAATCTCCATATCCTTACCGATCAGGTCACCGGATTCGCAGCAGCGACCGGCTACCGTGGCGAGATAATCCTTTTTTTGATTGGCTCTGCTTGCAATTAAAACGGTATACTGCGACCCGTAGAGTGCATATCGGGGGTTGTCTGTCATACCGCCGTCGATGGCGATATAATTGCGGATGCCCGTGATCTCTTTGACGCTGCCGACGGTATAAAGCGTGGTTCCGGCTTCGCCGACAATGCTGCGACCCGGTTCGACTGAGAGTTCGGGCAGTTCAAGTCCCAATTTAGCGCATTCTTCGGTCACGGTCTCGGAGATCATTTTGATGGCCTCGTCAAGAGGCATCGGCGTATCTGACTCGGTATATTTGACGCCGAGACCGCCGCCGAGGGACAGGTGTTTCAGCGTTTTTCCGGTAATGTCTTTGACGGTTTTTAAAAAGCGTAGCATGACGCGCGCGGACTCCATAAACGGTTCCGCATCAAAAATTTGCGAGCCGATGTGAGAATGCAGACCGACGAGCTCAAGGTGCGCATAATTTGAGCAGATGCGCCGAATGGCCTCAAGCGCTTCCCCGTTTTCGAGCGCAAGCCCGAACTTGGAATCAATCTGGCCTGTTTTCACATAGTCGTGGGTATGCGCCTCGATACCCGGCTTGATGCGAAACGAAACTCTTGTTACCTTGTTGAGCGAAGCGCTAATTTGATCGACACGGTCAAGCTCGGTAAGGTTATCGACGATAATCATACCGACGCCGGAATTGATTGCAAGCGTCAATTCTTCTTCGGTTTTGTTGTTGCCGTGGAAAAACGCTCTGCTTGCCGGAAAATTCGCCGCAAGCGCGGTTGCGAGTTCTCCGCCCGAGACCACATCGGTGCTGATGCCTTCACGGTCGCAGATGCGGTACATCTCTTTACAGGCAAACGCTTTACTGGCGTAGCAAATAACGGCTTTTCCCGGATAATATTTTGCAAAATTGTCTTTATACGCTCTGATCGCCGCGACAATTTTATCTTCTTCCATAACATAGAGCGGTGTTTGATATTGGCTTGCGAGTTTTGTGGCTGCAATCCCCCCGAGCGTCAATTCTCCGGTTTGGTTAATTGTGATATCCATTGATGAGGTAATCCTTTCACAGAACCGTTCAAAGTAAATCGTTACGGTTTTTATTTAATATAAGACGATGCCGAAATAGGTGACGCTGTTTGCGCCGTTTATGTATTTAAACCCGTTGGGCTCGGCCATTTTTGCAACGAACATACCGCACGACTCCATCGAAGGAATCATTTTATCCGGGAAACGGCAGGGCGCGTCCGGGTAAGTGCATTTTTCGCAAATGGAACAGCTGCCTGAACCGAACAGCAAATACTTTTGTTTGGTCTCACGCAATTTTTGATCGAATTCCCTGGTGATTTCGGTAAATTTTGCGCCGACCTCCTGCATACCCTCAAAATCGTAAGAGTCCTCGATTTTGCCGACATAATTGAACATAGCTGCATGCGAAAAAGTCATGATCTTTTCTTTCCATTCGGCAATGGGTCCGATTCCCGGAGGACAACCCCAGGTCTTACCGTATCTTCCGCAGGCATTGACTTCGCAGTTTTTGCGAACCTCGTCTTCAATCACCACGGCTTCAATCGGGATCTCGGATATCTGGTTTAGACCGTATGGACTCAGCAATTCGTTGATTTTTTCGAAATTCATGATAACCTCTTAATTAGATAATATGATTTTATGGAAGATCTTTTTGCCCTTTTTCACGATGACATTCCCTTTTTCGAAGGCAGACAGCGGGATTTTGGCAGTGAACGCGGTGATTTTATCTTCGTCAACGCTGATGCCGCCCTGCTCGATCAAACGGCGACCCTCTCCGCGAGATGGGGCGAGTTTGGATAAAGTCAGCAGTTTTAACACTTCGATGCCGTCTGCGTCGAAATCCTCTTTGGTGATTTCGGTGGAGGGCATATTCTCAAGGTCTCCGCCGCCGCCGAACAGCGCTTTTGCCGCAGTCAGGCAGCCGTCCGCCGCCTCTTTGCCGTGAATCATCTTGGTAAGCTCATAAGCAAGCGCTTCTTTGACCGCGTTCAATTCGCTTCCGGTGGCCTTTTCATATTCCGCAATCTGTTCAAGCGGGATAAACGTGAGCATCTTCATGGTCTTGATGACGTCCGCGTCGTCGACATTGCGCCAATATTGAAA
>CAZTDA010000159.1:0-5536 GCA_964612155.1 uncultured Eubacteriales bacterium
CCCGACCGTGTCAAGAGTTCCCTCACGCCCGAGCAGTTTAAACTTTATAAGCTCATTTGGGAACGTTTTATGGCCAGCCAGATGGCGGCCTGCATCCAAAACCTCGTCGCGGTCGAACTCGAGAGCGCCGGATATGTCTTTAAAGCCAACGGCGTCAGCGTCGTCTTTGACGGCTTTACCGCGCTCTACGATGTCTCGAACGACGAAAAAGAAGAAAACGCGGCGTTGCTTGCAAACTTGTCAGAGGGCGATAAACCCGCTTGCGAGGATGTCACGGGCGAGCAGAAATTCACCCAGCCGCCGCCCCGTTATAACGAGGCGTCGCTGATTGCGATCATGGAAGAAAAGGGCATCGGCCGCCCGAGCACTTATGCCCCGATTATTTCAACGATTTTAAAGCGCGAGTATGTCGAGCGCGAGGTCAAAAACTTCAAGCCCACGGCTTTGGGCGAGGCGGTCACGCAGCTGCTGGAAGAAAAATTCCCGAAAATTGTTGACGCGGGTTTCACCGCCGGTATGGAAGAGCAGCTGGACGAAATTGAGTCCGGCGGCAACGAAATGGTGCCGACGCTCGATAAATTTTACGGCGAGTTCGCCCAGACCCTCACCGAGGCCACCGACAGCATGAAAGGTCAGCGCATCAAGCTGCCCGACCCCGAGAGCGAGGAGGTCTGCGACCTCTGTGGCCGAAAGATGGTCATTAAAACCGGACGGTTCGGCAAGTTTTTTGCCTGCCCCGGCTACCCCGAATGTAAAAACACCAAGCCCTTTCAAAAGAAGACCGAGGGCGTCTGCCCGCAGTGCGGCAAACTCTTGGTCGAGCGTGAGAGCAAAAAGGGCGCGAAATATTACGGCTGCACGGGTTATCCCGATTGTAAATTTATGACCTGGGACGAGCCGATTCCCGACAAATGCCCCCAGTGCGGCACAGCGATGTTCCGCAAAAAGGGCAAAGGTGCGAAAGTGTACTGCGCCAAAGAGGGCTGCGGCTACGAGAAGGCCACCTATGCCAAAAAGGCGGAAGAAGAGTGAGATTCAGAGTTAGCAGTTAAGAGTGAACAGTGACACATCCGTAAACAAGTTATAACAAAATGAAATAACGGAAGATACCGGAGCATTCACTGTGCACTTTTAACTGTCCAACTGTTCACTGCTTTGTCACTGTTCACTCTTAACTGATAACTGCTAACTTAGCGGGGAGGATCACATGAAACTAACCGTGATCGGCGGCGGATTGTCCGGCTGCGAAGCGGCGAATGCCGCGGCGAACCTCGGCGTTAAGGTCGATTTATATGAGATGAAGCCCGCCTCTTTTTCCCCGGTGCACCAAAACCCCGATCTGGCGGAACTCGTCTGTTCCAATTCACTCAAAGCCGAACGCATCGACAGTGCGGCGGGTCTTTTAAAAGAGGAAATGCGCCGGATGGGCTCGATCACCATGCAGGCCGCGCAGACCTGCCGAGTCGAGGCGGGCGGCGCGCTGGCGGTCGACCGAGACCTGTTTTCAAAAGAAGTCACCCGGCTGATCGAGCAAAACCCCAATATCACCATTCACCGGGAGCGCATTGATCAAATTCCGGACGGCACCTGCGTGATTGCAGCCGGTCCGTTGTGCGACGGCAAACTCGCCGAAGCCATCAAAACCCTCTGCGGCGACGGCCTCTCGTTTTTTGACGCGGTTGCCCCGATCGTGACCGCCGACAGCGTGGATCTTTCAAAGGCATTTTTTGCTTCCCGATACGGCAAAGGCGGCGACGATTATCTCAACTGCCCGATGAACAAAGAACAGTACGAGGCCTTTTGGGACGCGCTGGTCACTGCCGAGACCGCCCCGCTGCACGAGTTCGACCAAAATCCCACGGTCTACGAGGGCTGCATGCCGGTCGAGGTGCTTGCCAAACGAGGCAAAGATTCCATCCGGTTCGGCCCGTTAAAACCCGTCGGACTAAAAGACCCGAACACCGGACACCGCCCTTGGGCAGCTGTCCAGCTGCGCGCTGAAAACTGCGAAAAGACGCTGTTTAACCTCGTCGGCTTTCAAACGAACCTCAAATTCCCCGAACAAAAACGGGTCTTTTCGATGATTCCCGGCCTTGAGAATGCGGAATTTATCCGTTACGGGGTCATGCACCGAAACACCTTTATCGACTCCCCGCGTTTGCTGAATCCCGACCTATCCTTAAAAATTCGTCCCGACCTCTTTTTCGCCGGACAGCTCAGCGGTGTCGAGGGCTACACGGAATCGGCGATGTGCGGTATTTTGGCGGGATATAACGCCGCCGCAAAACTGCTCGGAAAACCGCCGAGAATCCTGCCGCGCCACACGATGAGCGGCGCCTTGATTGGCTATATCACCGACCCAACGGTCGTCAACTTTCAGCCCATGGGGGCAAATTTCGGAATACTGCCGGGTCTTGACAGGGAAATCCGTGACAAGCGTCTTCGCTATGCGGCATTCTCGGACCGGGCACTCAAGGAGGACTTTATATGAGAATCTTGTTGGACTGTTTCGGCGGCGACAACGCACCCGACGAAGTGCTCAAAGGCGCACGCGCCGCTTGCGACGAATACGGCTCAAAAGTTATTTTGATCGGCGATAAAACCGTGATTGCGGATACCGCCGACAGATTGTCGATCTCTTTGAGCGGACTTGACATCGCCCACGCCTCTGAGGTCTTTGATATGGATGAGGACCCACGTGACATCGTCAAAGCCAAACCCGACAGCTCGATGGCAGTCGGTTTAAAGATGCTCGCCGCCGGTGAGGGCGACGCTTTCTTGTCTGCAGGCAATACCGGCGGTCTCGTAATGGGCGCCTCCCTTCTCGTCGGGCGCATCGAGGGTGTCAAACGCCCGGCGCTTGCTGTGGCGATTCCGCATCCGCAGGGCTGTTATCTGCTGCTTGACGCGGGTGCGAATCTCGAATGCCGCCCCGAATATCTGCGCCAATTCGCCGTGATGGGCGCCGCCTATCAAAAAAAGGTCTTTTCGGTGCCGAATCCGCGCGTCTGTTTGGTCAATGTCGGCAAAGAAGAGACCAAGGGCACGCCGGTGGTGCGCGAGGCCTACGAAATGCTCAAAGAGCTAAAGAACATTAATTTCTGCGGCAACGTCGAGGCGCGCGAACTCCCGGTCGGCGGCTGCGATGTCGCTGTTGCTGATGGTTTTACGGGTAATATGATCTTAAAACTCTCCGAAGGGCTTGCGGGCATGCTATTTAAAGAGGTTAAAAAGGTCTTTGTCGCCACTTCGCGCACCAAGATTGCCGCCGCGCTCGTGACCAAACAGTTTCGAGACATGGCCAACCGCTTCGATTATTCCGAATACGGCGGAACTCCTCTGCTCGGCATCGCCAAACCGGTCATCAAGGCACACGGCAGCTCCAAATGGGACGCGTTTAAAAACGCCATCAAAAAAGCGGAGCTTTACGCAGGGACCGGCGTCATTGAGGACATCGCTTCTAAAATAAATTGACACAGCTAAGTTAACAGTTAGCAGTTAAAAGTGTACAGTGACATAACAGTTAGCAACTGGTCAGTTAACAGTGCACAGTGACATATCCGAAAGCAATATAAATCCCGTTTTGTACAGCAAAACACCGAAACTGTTCACTTTTAACTGCCAACTGTTAACTGAAACAGATGAAGTTATAACCCGAAACGAAAGGATATTTCAATGGATTTTTACCCCGATGATTTTGAACAGCGGATTGCCCACCGCTTCAAAGACCGTTCTCTGCTGATCACCGCGCTCACGCATTCGTCGTGTGCCTACGAGAGCAGCAAGGACACGGTCTGCAACGAACGCCTTGAATTTTTGGGCGATGCAGTATTGGACTTTGTAGTCGGGGAGGCCATTTTCCGCCGTTTTCCCGACATGGACGAGGGCGGCATGACTGAGATGCGCGCCGCCGCCGTCTGTGAAAAAGCCCTTGCGGAATATGCTAAACAACTCGAACTCGGACGCTATATCCTGCTCGGCAGGGGTGAGGAAGCCGCTCACGGCGAACGCAGACCGTCGATTTTATCCGATGCGTTCGAGGCGATTGTCGCGGCGATCTATCTCGACGCGGGGCTGGAATGCGCGTCTAATTTCATTTTACCCTTTGTCGGCAAATATCTGGTGAAAAGCAAGCACAGCGCGCTGCATGATTATAAGACCACCCTACAAGAAATTGTTCAACGCAACAAGGGTGAAATTTTATCGTATGAACTCGTGAGCGAGGAGGGGCCTTCCCACGACAAGACCTTTACCATGTCGGTGCTTCTCAACTCCAACATCATCGGCACCGGCACCGGCAAGACCAAAAAAGAGGCGGCGCAGAGCGCAGCAAAAGAGGCGCTCGGGCTGATGGGCGTACTGTGAAACACGGTACCGTCGCCATCTTCGTCCCAAACGCCGGATGTAAGCACCGCTGCAGTTTTTGCGACCAGTCGGCCATCACCGGGATAAAAACACTCCCGACCGCCGAGAGCGTCAGACAGACGCTGAACTGCGTAACCGGAGAGGGATATGAAATCGCATTTTTCGGGGGCAGTTTTACGGCTGTCCCCCGCGCTTATATGCTTGAACTGCTGAATGCCGCCCAACCCTTCTTAGACGGCAAAATGTTCACCCGTATTCGCATCTCCACCCGCCCCGATGCCATTGACAAAGAAGTGTTGGCACTTTTAAAGGCCTATCAGGTCGGCGTGATCGAACTCGGCGCACAGAGCACCGATAACGAAGTGTTAGCCGCCAATCTGCGCGGTCACACCGCATACGATATTTTCAAGTCAGTCGAACAAATCAAGCAATCGGGCTTTGAACTCGGCTTGCAAATGATGACGGGACTATACCGTTCCGACCCGCAAAAAGACCTCATAACCGCCGACGATTTGCTCTCGCTGAACCCCGACTGCATGCGCGTCTATCCCACGGCGGTGTTTGCCAAGACCCTGCTTGAAACGCTGTGGAAGTCCGGCGATTATGTCCCTCAGACGGTGGACGAAGCGGTGGAAATCTGCGTTCGGATTTTTGAAAAGGCGCTTGTTAAAAATGTCCCGATTATTCGAATGGGGCTTCACGCTGATTTTGCGCCCGATGCAAAACCCCTTGTGGGCGCGTTTCACCCGGCGTTCGGCGAACTCGTGATTGGGGAATATTTCTTTGATAACCTCCGCAAAACACTGGAAAAAATGCCCCCGATGCGCTATAATGTCTCTATTGCGAGAGGAATGCGTTCGGCGGCTGCCGGGCAGCACCGCAAAAACCTGCTGCGGTTGGCGCAACTCGGATACCAAATCATTTTCACCGAGGTTGAAGGTCTGCCGCGGTTTGATTTTATCGTCGAAGAAATGAATACGGGCAACGACCCGATGCATTCTCCTATATCCTCGTAATGAGCGACACACTCGCTCAGATTAATGTGGGGATTGGTGCTCTGTCCTTGACGACCTGAAAAACCACCCCGTCATGAACATCCGTATCGTTCATGCCACCCCTCCACGGAGGGGAATTTTAGACGCACACATGTGAACACAGGTTAACCTCTTTA
>CAZTDA010000160.1:0-5459 GCA_964612155.1 uncultured Eubacteriales bacterium
AATTAAGCCAGAAAACGTTGAATTTATTTAAGAATAATAAAAACCTCATATGCAATAGCACTTTAAACGGTAATCCGTTTCGAGTGCTTTTTTATTGTGAAGCCACTTACCGTTTATCCTTACCTTGTTTTTCAAGTGGTTTCACCATATCACCGTTTCATCACACGTTTGATCATAAAATACCATAAATTGTATATATTATGGAAACGGTTGTTACTGCTATTGAAAATTTTATATGATCGGAGAAAAATCATGAAAAAGCTGATAAATCTTCTTGTTTCGTTAATGATCTGCGGTCTGATGCTACTGTCCGGATGTGGGACACCTTCAACCTCGCTGCCAAGTGAACTCGTCGGGAAAACCACCGCCAATCCTGACACCTTGAACATCGTATCGAAGAATTTCTTTTGGAACCGGGACACAAAAGTTGAAAATGCCGAAACCGCCAAACAGTAATGGCTCGATGAAATGTCCGAGCGGTACGGCGTTAAAATCAACGTCATATCAAATTCCTATGCAGAAGACGGAACTTTCAAATCCGCGTTTTCCGGTGTGGATAAAAAGACATTTTCGGGTTTGCTTGAAGCGGAATCGATCGGTTACCTTCAAGAAATAATCAATTCCGACTTAGCAGTTCCTCTAGACGATTATCTTGCCGATAATGCGGTTTGGAACGCGCTGCCCGACGATTTTAAAGATACATTTAAAATAAACGGGCATATCTATGCGATTCCCGCGTATGTCACCGACTACATGAGTTCTCGCATTTTTTATAAAGATGTGTTTGAGCAGACAGGCATCAATGTCGCCGACCTTGATTCATTGAAAGAATTTGTTACCGATTATGCAAAAGCGACGGGAAATTATGCGATCGATTTATATGGTACTAACGATATCGCCGACATTCTGAATGCCTTTGGACTGTATAAAGGCGAGGGTCTCAGTATCCCAATCAGCTATGATCCGACCGAGGATTGCTATATTGACTTTTTAACCAAAGGCACAGCAGCAGATGCGCTTGAATATCTCAGAGAGCTATATGTCGCCGGTGGATTGAATTAATGTAATAATTATTCCGATGTATCACAAAATTTTGCAAATCATATAACCGCATCAATCAACACCTCATATGGTTATTATACGCTCGATGATTACAGCGAAGTGTTGACATTGAATCCCCAGTATCCGCAAGTTCTTTTCAATCAAGTATTTGGATTTTATATGGCAAAGAACACGGTACAACCCAAAGAGTCAATCAACTTCTTTGTCAATATGATGTTCGGCTCAGAGCAAAACTATCTCGATTGCTGGCTGGGCTCGTCCTCCGGTTATACGCTCAACAGCGACGGAACGATCACGGTGGAAATGGTTAAAAACTCCGACGGGAGTTATACAACCCCTGCAACGCCGAATTTGGTCGGTGGGTTTTCGGGTGTCTTCCCGCATTCTGACGCAAATTTGTTATACAGCCAAAACGGCGTCGTCACCGAGGATTCAAAGACCGAAGCCGGAAAGAAAAACACGACTTACAAAGGTCTCAGCGATGCGCTTGAAAAAGGAATCGCCGTCAAAGTTCCCCCGGCATATTCCATGATCAACTGCCAGGCCTATTATACAAATTACAATGAGATTTGTGAACTATATAAGACCTGCCTCGAAGACGCCATCACCGCCACCGACTGGACGGTGCAGCAGGTTATTGATGATTACAAAGAGCAAATGCTCAACATGGGTGGCAACGCCATGCTCGACGAGATGAACGCCGCCATCGGCAAGAAAACCGCGTATTATTACGGGTAAGCGGTTTCTTTAAGTAATTGAAAACCATGTATCAGGCAATCCCAATACATGGTTTTTTGTGCGAAACAATAAGTAATTCGGTTATTGATTACAGGATTCCGCCTTTTGCAGCGATTCCCAAATTCCGTTCAGATAGGCAATGCCGAGGGCTCTGTCGAAAAGGCCGTAACCCGGTCTTCCGGTTTCCCCCCAAATCATTCTGCCGTGATCCGGTCTGATATAAATATCCGGGCAGGTCTCATAAATCGCCTTCATAATCGCAACCATATCAAAGCTGCCGTCGGTGGACAAATGGCTCGTCTCTTGGAATTTACGGTAGCCGTGATGTTTGAGGTTGCGCACATGCGAGCAGGCGATGCGTCCCTTAGCTCCAAAATGGCGGATGATCGAAGGCACATCGTTTTGGGGATCGCAGCCCAAGCTCCCGGTGCACAGACACAGAGAATTGGCGGGGCTGTCATAAAGCGCGGTGATTTTATCAAAGTCCTCCTGACAGTGCGCGATTCTGGGGAGTCCGAACACAGGCCACGCCGGATCGTCCGGATGAATGGCCATGCGCACACCGCATTCTTCGCACACGGGAATCACGCGGCCGAGAAAATACCCCAAGTTCTTTCTCAAGTCCTCGTTGGTGAAATGGCTGTAAAGCTCCATCACACGGTTGAGTTCCGAAAGGCGCTCCGTCTCCCAACCCGGAAGAATAAAGCCGTTGGATTTCTTCGCGTTGTTTTCCACAATTTCCTGAGGCGTCATGCTCAGCATTTCCGCTTCGTCATAAAACAGACCCGTGGAGCCGTCTTCGGGGATGATCTTTGTAAGATCGGTGCGCAGCCAGTCGAACACGGGCATAAAGTTATAAACAATGACCTTGATGCCGTTTGAAGCAAGATTTTTTATCGTAACAATATAATTTTCAATGTATTGATCTCTGGTTGGTAAACCCAACTTGATGTCTTCATGGACATTGACGCTTTCAATGACTTCCAGTTCAAGACCCGCTAGATTGACGCGTTTTACATAATCGCGGATGACATCCGCATCCCAGGCATCGCCTGCGGCGTATTGTTCAAATGCTGCCATAATTCCGGAACAACCGGGGATTTGCTTGATGTATTGCAGGGGAATCTTGTCGCTTCCTTCGCCATACCAACGAAACGTGATTTTCATGAGAACCTCCAAAACCAAAATACGAGTATGGATTATAACACAACGCTATTTTAAAAAGCAACCGTTTTACATCAAACAAAATATGACATAATTCGACCTTTTTCGTTTGAATGCACATTACTAAAAGAGTAACGGTAATTCAGACGGCAAAAATCAAAAATTCTGCCATTGTTTAAAATTTTTTTAAAGTTTTTTAAAACGATTATTTAATAATCTTGAATAACGGCTTCAATTCCGTAAAACCTTCGGACAGCTCGTCGGCAAGCACGCGCGAAAAAACCGCTTCGCCGACGGGCACCGTTTTTTCCAAGCAAAACGATTTTCGGTTCATAATATCTTTGACCGCGCCATCAGCAAGAGCGGGGAAGTGGTCGCGTTTATAGAGCGTATCGATTGATTTGAATCCGTTTTCTGTAGCATTGGGGAGCGCCTTTTCGGCTTCCGGTAAACGAAAAATCAATTTTTCCCGTAGCGCTTGCATCCCCTCCGCCGTCGAGTTGTAAACCCGCAGCCCATAACCGTAATGACTAAGCCCCATATCAAAATAGAACCCGACCACATCGCTTTCACGGTTCAACAACCGAAATCGCAGATAGACGTACTCTTTCAGCGGCGTATCGTGCGAAAACCGCCGATCGGTGTAGGGCGAACTGATGCAACGCGAGGGCTTGACCTCAAGTTCGGGACAGAACTCCGAGATCACCGGAACCAGCGCTTCAAACAACTTCCGCAGCGGCTTTCCAACAACCTCGTCATAACGCTGCTTGTTTTCGGGCAGTGCTTCGATGGTGTTATTGAGCGGCAGTTCCAGCCAAAACGGGATCAACTCTTTCGGAAATCCGTTGAACATCATTTCATTCGCTCCTCATAGAAATCGGTTTCGATTTAAACCCCGCAAAACTCAAAAAGCTCATCCAGATAGGGATATATCTCTTTGGGAATAAATTTTTTCTCTTCAATCAATCGCTTGATTTGCGCTTTGCTCGCCCACATGGCGTCGCAGGTTTCCTCCGGTTGAAAAACAACGGTGGTAATATCCGCTTCTTGTCGAAACAGCCAGACATCCTTGATATAGCCGCCGGGATCATTGGAACGGAGTGCGATGTAGCGTGTAAACAACGTTCCGTTTTTCGGGTCCAGAATCACCCCGACTTCTTCGCACGTCTCTTTGAGCGCGGTTTTTAAGCTGTCGTCACCGGCGACCGCACACCCGCCCGTGGTCTGCCATAAACCGTGCCATGCGCCGCCCGTCGATCTTTTCGAAATCAAAAATTCCCCTTTGGAATTCAAAATCCAAATTTCGGCGACCAAGTGATATTCGCCTTTTTGCATCGGTTTCCCGCGTTCGACAAAGCGGCCCGTAAGGTTGCCGTTCTCATCTAAAATGTCCCACAGTTCAGCCATTTTTCTTTCTTTTTATCTCCCTCGAATAAACTTTAAGGCGTTCTTTTCATCGGCTTCGGGATTGATGCGGTAAATTTGTTCTAAAACCTTATTTTCGGCTTCGACGGGGTCAAGCTCTTCCAGCGTTAACCCCCGAGCCGACCAAAAATCTTCAGGTGTGCAAAATACCGTGGCATGCCAGCCGTAGGGTTTGCCGCGCTTATCCTGTTTTTGCTTTTGCCCGCATGCGGTGATCGTCATTTTCATTTGCAGTTCAATCAAAGCGCGTTCAAACGCGGAGTTTTCATCCCGCCCGAACCCGCCGAGTTGTTTTAACTCATGTACGCCTAACATCCCGTAAGCTGTGATCGTGTCATAAATCCGTTTTGAGACAGCGGCGACTGTGCCGCGCCGATATTCCTCGTCGAGTGAAAGTGCGCGCCGTACCGCGTAAAAATAGGGATACCATTCTTTCGTGATATACCCGCTCGCGCCGAAAAATACCTTGGCGTAGGCGATGTCGCCGCGTTCCGAAAGCACGCGTCTGTGCCACTCCCACGGGTCGGTGTCGGGGTTACCGGTAAACCAGCGCACTGGGGAGTCCGAAAACTGTTGATTGTCCCACCCGACCGGAATCGCGGTAAAAATCCCGTGCGCATTTCCGCCGCCCATCGAAAAACCGGCGTTCGTCAGAACACCGCAGAAGTCGTTAAAATTTAAAACTGCTTTCATCTACTCGCAGCGAGTTTGTCAAACGCCAACACTCGGTCACGAATCTCGGCGCAGTTGTCGGGATTGACATATTCGAGCATGAACGGAACCCCCTCACAGCGCTCATGATAAAGCTTTAAAAACAGCGGCCAGTCGATTTCGCCGTCGCCGACAACACGTCCGGAAGCGTCGTTAACCTTGCGGTCCTTGCCGTGAAAATACGAGATATATGGCGCAAGGTATTTATACATATCCTCCTCGTCGGAGTTGGCAATCAAGTTTGCCGGGTCGAGCAGCACTTTAAAGCGCTTGGAACCGCATTGCAAAATCAAATCGCGGGCGCGTTTGGCACTCGGCGCAAGATCGAGCACGCAGTTTTCGAGTGCCAGATCGACACC
>CAZTDA010000161.1:0-5422 GCA_964612155.1 uncultured Eubacteriales bacterium
CATAGCCGCCGTCGAGAGTCGAACCGGCCGGTTTGACGCGAAAGCCCGGCGAGTCGTGGTGGGCGGCGACAATGCGCATTCCGGTCTCCTCAATCGGTTTGGTGCCGATTTTAAAAGCCGCGATCTGGGTGCCGTCCTTGATGATATAATACGCTTTATTGCGCTCTAAATTCCAAGAGTCGCCGTCTTTGATTTGCGTTGCGCCCGCTTTATCGAGCATCGTTTTGAGCAGATCGACCGACTGGAACGGCGTGGGAGCGTTGTTTAAGTAGTCGAGCAGTTTTTTTGCGTACTTTTTCTTGTCCATTTGTTTGCAATTCCTTTCAAAAACTTGCTTTATCATAACACTTTCGTGCGCGTTCTGTCAACCTTAATCGGGCGTTTCAAAGGCCTCTTCGATCTTTTGGCGTAATAATTTTGCTTCACCGCAGTCGATGTTGGCGGCGCGGATTTCACGCGGGGTAAAGCTGTTGATATCTGCAGCGATTTTTGCGGGCGCTTTGGTCAGCACCAGCGTTCTGTCCCCCAGCAACCACGCTTCGGAAAAGCTGTGCGTGACCGCGATCACGGTCTTGGGCTCTTCTTTCCAAAGTTTTAAAAAGAGTTTGATCAGCTCTTCCTTGGTCTTCATATCCTGCCCGTTAAACGGCTCGTCCATCAACAGCAAATCGCAGGGAACGGCAAATGCACGCGCAATCGCCGCGCGCTGGCGCATTCCTCCCGAGAGCTGCGACGGATAATAATTCATGAACTGCTCTAATCCCACGGCGGTTAAATATTTCTCCGCTCGTGCGCGCTTTTCTGCTTTTGTAAGCGTATCGGGCAACGCGATTATGAGGTTTTGGCGGATGCGCTTCCAAGGTAAAAGTCGCGGTTCTTGAAAAATATAACTTGTGGTTGCGGCAGGTTTTCCGCCGTCCAGACCTGCGATATAATTAAGCAATGTCGTCTTACCGCAGCCGGACGGACCCATGATGCAGTTGATCTTTTGGTCGTAAAACTCGACTGAAAAATCTTCGAATACCGCGAGATCGCTGTATTTTTTGGTATAACCGGTAATCCGCATATCGCTGCCCCCCCTCTTTAATATCGGTTGCGAAGTTGCTTTTCCGCTAAACCCAACAGCCGGTCGAGCAAATAGCCCATTAAAATCACAAGCATTGTCCACGCAAGCAATATATCGGTGGATAAGGTAACCCGCGCCGTCTGCATCTGCGCGCCGACCGAATGCACGGGCTGCACGACCAATTCCGTGACCACCACGGCCTTTAAGCCGATGCCCGCCGCGGTTTTGACCGCCGCTACCACATAGGGCGCAATCGAGGGTAAATAAATTCCAAACAGGCGCTTTGAGAGCGAAAACCGATAGACCTTGCCCATCTCGGTCAAACGGCGGTCGACTCCGCGCACTCCGGCCGCGCTGTTTTCGCACACCGACGGAAACGCCGCCAAAAACACCGCAAACGAAGGCACATACGGCGCTTTCAGCCAAACCAGTGCCAATAAAATTACCGCAACAATCGGGATGGATTTGATCACTGTAAACAACGGCGCCATAAACGCGCCGAACCGGGCATAAGCCGCCGAGAGTGACCCCAACAGCATACCTAAAAGGATTGCCGGGATTAAGCCAAGCAGCCATCTGCCGAGTGTGGCGGACAATATTGAAGCGTTATTTCCGGCAAAAAGCCCCGCCAGCGCCGAGAGCACGGCAGCCGGACGGGGCAAAATATAAGAGTTATCTGAAATAATAGCAACGACTTGCCAGACGGCAATGAAAGTCACGCCGCCGAGGATTTGCCAAAATACAAGTCCTTTTTTATTGGAATGTGGCAAAGAACGCTTCAGACGGCATCACTCCTCCGATGTCAGTCGGCGAGAAGCCGAGAATGATATTGAAGTAACTGTCGATTTCGGGTTTGGCTTCTGTAGTGTCTTTAAAGAAGATGTTGCAGCGCGGGGTGCCGTTGATGATAGCGGCTGCGGGCAGGGTCACACCGTGTTTTTCGGCCAGATTCGCCAATTCATTGACATTGGTTGTGTATTGTGCGGAAGCGCGCTGTGCGGTGATAAATTCCGCTACGGCATCGGGGTTTGCGTCCGCAAACGATCCTTTGACGACGATGGCGCTCACCGGGATATAGGGCTCGCCGCCGGTGGTTGTGGCCCAGACCTGCTGCATGTCCACAACAATTTTAACCGCGCTGTTCTTGGCCATGATGTTGGAGACAAACGGCTCGGGCATTAAGGCGATGGCGGTTTGCCCCGAGATGACCGACGCGGCGAGATCGGCATGCGCAGTCAGCGTGTAGTCGATGGTCACTTTTTTAGTCAGTCCGGCTTGTTTGAGCGCATATCTTAAAATCACATCGGGGGTTGCGCCTTGCTGGGAGACCGCAATGGTCTTGCCCGACAGATCAGCCAGTGAGGTGATGGTTGTGTCAGTGCTGACGATATACATATTACCCCAAGTACAGATCCCGACAAGGCGGTAATCCGTGCCCTTGTTATAAAGATTCGCCGCTGTGGTCAAAGGCAGACAGGCGATATCATAAGTGCCTTTCGCCAACTCCGCAACCATTGCGTCGGGTGCGGCAAGCAATTCATACTCAGCTGGTTTTCCGTCAAATTTGGTTTCGTCGTCCCACATTTTTAAAAACGACAGCGCGGTCGGGCCCTGAAGAGCGGCAATTTTAACCGTTCCTGCCGTCTCGGGTGTTGAAGACGCCGGAGTTGATGAGACGTCGGAACAGCCCATTGCTACCAATAAAAACAAAGCAAAAACCAGTGAAAAAATTTTTTTCGTCATAATGAATAAATCTCCTTTTGCGACTTGCGGCTCCCCTGCTCTTTGGTTCGCCATATCTATTTTACAACGGTTAGCAGCCGCTGTCAATATATTATACAATATTAGTATAGATTTATATTTGTTGAGTAAATTTTATACAATGATTAAATTCGCTTCGCCCAGAGTACGCCGGGGATTCCGGAGAGCTTTGAAACAAGCCCCCTGAGCTGTTGATTACTGCCGACTCTGACGACCACCTCATATTCGTCGCCCTTATCGTGTTTTCCGGTCATTAAAATACCCTCTGTGAACAAATTTTCCGAGGCAAGCAACTGCGAAATAGTATTGAACAGATTGGCGTTCGGCATGGTCATCAGCGAAAGCACCGCTTTATAAACCTCGCCGTCTTTGGCTGCCCATGAGGATTGAAGCCACCTGCCGGGTTCTTTATCGATGTTTTTGGTCACATTATTGCAGTTTTGCCGATGGACAGCAACCCCTCCGCCTCTTGTGACAAACCCGATGATGTCGTCGCCCGGAACCGGGTTGCAGCACTTGGCGAATTTGACAAGACAGTTATCAAAGCCCTCGACGATAACACCGCTGCTGCTGTGCGTAGTTTTAGACGGCGGTGCGGCGGGTTTGATGACATCGACATCGGGCGCATTATATCTTGCGCAGTCCTCGCGCAATTTCGGCAGCAGTTTTGAAATTAAGATGCCGCCGTACCCGATGGAAGCAAAAAAGTCCTCGTCATGCAAAAAGTGATTGCGTCGTGCAGTGTCGGCTAAAATGGATTGATATTGCTCCTGTGTCAGACGCGGATTGATACGGCGCACCTCGCGCTCAAAATCGTCGCGTCCCTGCGCGATGTTCTCGTCACGGCGTTCGCGTTTATACCACTGGCGGATTTTATTGCGGGCTTCGCTGGTTTTTGCGGACTTGAGCCAATCGCGGCTCGGACCGTGCCCTTGCGCCGAGGTGGTCAGAATTTCGATGACCGTACCCGAGACCAATGTAGAGTCGATCGGCGTGATTTTACCGTTAACTTTTGCGCCTACCATCCGGTTTCCGACCGCAGAGTGAATGGCATAGGCAAAGTCGATGATCGTAGCGCCCCAAGGCAGCACACGCACCTCGCCCTTGGGGGTAAACACAAACACGTCGTCGTCGGTCAGTTCCGCCTTGATGGCGTTGCGCAGATCCTCTTCGCCGTCGGCTTCGTCCTTGGCCTCAAGCATTTCACGCAGCCATTTGACCCGCTGCTCAAAACGGGCGTTTTTGGTGTCGACATCCTCGATGCCCACTTTATATTTCCAGTGAGCCGCGATGCCGTATTCGGCCTCCTGATGCATTTCAAAGGTACGGATTTGCACCTCGAACGGGATGCCGCGATTACTGATGACGGTGGTATGAATGGAGCGGTAGCCGTTGTTTTTGGGCAGCGAGATAAAATCTTTGAACCGATCGGGGATCGGCTTGAAAATATCGTGGATGATGCCGAGTGCCATATAGCACTCGTTGATCGCATTGACGATAATGCGCACAGCAAAAGTATCGTAGACATCGCGGTTTTCGATATACACTTTTCGATAGATGCCGCACATGCTCTTGACGCGGCCGTCAACCCGATATTCAAATCCGCAGTCATGAAAGCTATCTGCAATCTGCTTTTTAATATCATCGATAAAATCCGATTGCTCGCGGGTATCCATTGCGATTTTTGCCTCAATCTCAGCGCAGCCGATGGGGTCAAGGCAGCGGATTGCGTGATCTTCGAGTTCGTTTTTAAGCGCGTGCATGCCGAGACGGTGAGCAATCGGCGCATAAATCTCCATGGTCTCGAGCGCGGTATCGCGCTGTTTGTATTCGGCGCGGTATTTTAAAGTGCGCATGTTGTGCAGACGGTCTGCCAATTTGATAATCATCACGCGGATGTCGTGGCTCATTGCCAGCAGCATTTTTCGGATGTTTTCCGACTGTTGTTCATCCTTGGAGGTATATTTGATATTGCCCAATTTAGAAACACCGTCCACCAGATCGGCGACCGGTTTTCCGAATTTTTCGGTGATCGTTTTGCGGGTTACGCCGCAGTCCTCCATTACATCGTGCAAAAATGCCGCGCAGATGGTGTCGCAGTCCATGCCCAAGTCCTCAAGCAGAATGCGTGTGACGGCAACCGGATGGATGATGTACGGTTCACCCGAGGAACGTTTTTGCCCCTCATGGCTTGCGGCGGCGAGTTCAAAGGCCTGTTCGACCTTTTTGAATTCGGCAGGCGTAAATACGGCCTCGAGTTCCGCTTTCATCGGGGCGAAATAGGTCTCGTATTCAACTCTCATGCTCTCGTCGCTCACACAATTCTCCTTTTTTGATTAATCGTTACCTGAATCGGGCAGCCCGTTTGCGAGGCGAAACAGCCGAGAATCCGCAAGGTCCTTTTTTAGGTTTGAAGTTTTGTTTAATGTAATTGTACCGTTGTCAATGCCGATCAAGTCCACTTGGCGCAGCACTTCCAAACACATCGAAATCTGATAATAATTCATCTGACCGCTGAGGATATGCGCCAAGCAACTGCCTGTGGTCGAGGCATTGTTGCTGCTCTTGATCGCTCGGAAAACCGCAGCCGTATCT
>CAZTDA010000162.1:0-5405 GCA_964612155.1 uncultured Eubacteriales bacterium
GGGTGTCGACGGTATTATGACCGATGATTTGCAATATTTCGGCAATGACGGTACCGGCTGGGCTTCGTTTAACGCCTGCACTTGCGTACACTGCCGTCGACTGTTGAAAGAGCAAACCGGATTTGAAATCCCGCAGCCGGAGGGTTGGAAGGACTTTTATTGGAATTTTAAAGACCCGGCTTTTGTAGCGTGGAAACGCTTTAAAGACGAGTCGACGCTCAACTTTGCCTATGCCGTCAAAAAGCATTATGAGGACTTGGGTTACAAGATGCTGCGTCCGAATTATATCTCGAATGTCATCTCCACTAACGTGACAGCTTATCCGTTTGAAAAATGCGCCGAGATCTGGGATTGTATCTTTCAGGAAAATTGCGGCTCCCATCTTATTTCCCAGTCGTGGCAGACCTTTGCCGCCGAAGCGGTACACCGATTCTGCATGGCGCGAAAGCGCGGTGTTCCGGCGATGTCCATGTTTTATCCCTGCTCGGACTCGGCGCTCTATTTCGGTTGGGCGCTTGCGGTGTCGTGGGGCGAACTGTTCACCCAATGCGGTGGTGAAAACCTGGACAATTATCTTGACGAGGGCGGTTTGCGCCGATTTGAGCAAAAGCACCTCGAATTATATGAACACCCCAAAAAGATTGCCGATTTGGCATTTTTAATGTCGCAGAACACCCGCGATTATGCCGACGGGTGCGATGCGTATATGCACAAATTTTTGCAGTGGATGCAGGCCTCGCTGATGTCCGGCATCGCGACCGATATGGTCTTTGAGGATAACGGCGAAGAGTTTCAAACCCATAAAACCATCGTGGCGGCGTTCGCGGCAATGCTCTCCGATAAGACATTAAATGACCTTGAAGACTACGTGAAAAACGGCGGAAAACTGCTGATTGTCGGCGATTTCGGCATTTATCAGCTCGACGGCAGTAAACGGGAGATCCCGGCGCTCTGCCGCAATCAAAAACTCGGCAGCGGCGAAGTGATTTTGATTGATCCCTCCGAGTGTGCCGATGTCTATCAAGATATTTTAAGTGTTCGGCGTTATGAGGACTTTTCAGGTCGGGGCAAGGTTCAACCGTATGCGATTGATCTTTTGCGCAAAACCGGCGGAAAAGCATTGCGCAAGCGACTGGAGAAAACCGTTGTCGAAGTCGAAGGCGACGCTGAGCTGTTCACCGGGCTGTTTGAAAACGAAGCGAATATTCATACGCTGTACTTGGTGAACATCGACGGCGTGATTAAAAAGAATGGCGACTGCGGGCACCAAGACCCGATTGAGTCATTTTGTCCCGGCGCGGCAAGAATCGGCGCGGTCAAGGTGAAACTCAACGCGCTTTTAAACGCAAAATCGATCACGCTGTATTCTCCGGAAAACCAAAGCCCGCTCCCGCTGAAGTTTAGCAGCGAAAACGGGCGGTTGGAATTCACCATTCCGGCGCAGTCCTTTGCGGGCTATTGCGCGATTAAGATCGATTAACTATTTCTTTTGCCTAAGAATTCGACGATATAATAAGTTCCTGCGATATACATGCCCAAAATCGAGAGGTTTTGGGCGATTTTTTCGCCGTTGTCATATTCAACAGTTTCGCCATCACTGTCCGACGGGGTCTGTGTCTGTGAGGATTCGGATTGTTGCACGTCGCTTGCGGTCTGTGCCGGACTTGCCTGTGACGAAGCCACCGAAGATGTGGCTGAAGAAACAGACGATTGCGTGCTGCTCGTAATCTGCTCTGAGCTTGTCTGTGCCGATGGTATCGACATTTGGGAAGAGGACGCTGCCGAAGATGCAGCCGAACTCGACGGAGTGTTGTCAACAGAAGCGGTAGCAGTAAACTCTGTATAGACCGTCTTGGCCTCGGTGACCATAGAACGCCCTATCGAACAACCGGGAGAGAGTAGGGAACAGTGTTTGTGACAGCCGTTGCAGAACAGCCGACCTAAAAAGTTGTTGAGTGTCTCGCCGACATTCGGGGTCTCGGTGATGGTGTTGCCTGTTGAAATCTTTGTATCGATGTTGATAATTTTAACGCCGGTTTCTTCACTGCCGTATTCGGCATAAGAGAGCTGCGAAACGGAGTAGTCAGGGGTTGCGTCGTCGCTTGCGGTGTAAGACGGCAAGCTGTAGACGATTGTCGATTTGATGCCGTAGAATATCACGGCAAGCGAGAGTACCGCACCGATGGTTTTGCGGGCGCGGGTGACCTTTTGCGTATGGAGCAGCGAGCGGAAAAAGCCGAGTATCATCTTCCAGTGCAGCCCGACATGCACGCCCATGACCGCGAGGGTCAGATAGGCTGACCATGCGTGAATGGCATACCACAGAGCGTTGTTGTCCGCCCGGATTTGCCATAAGAGCTCTTTGGAGATCGTAATGCCGGAAACGGCGGTCAGGACATATCCAATCAGCATCAGGACATCACAGAGCCAACGCACGGTGTTGACGTTAAATTTGGTTTTAAAAATCTTTTTGCTCACGCCGACAATCCACTTCCGATTTAAAAACAAATGGAAAAACAACGGAATCAACATCCCGATGCCTAAAATTTCATGCCACAACGAACCGGCAAGGTCGTATGTCATCAGAACCATCCACAGGATGGTCATTAAAATGTCGATTACTATTTTGACTGCGGTTTTCTTCATGAAAATCACCTCGATATTTAATATAAAAGACAAATATGGCAGAAATGTGTTTGTAAACGAGAAGTTTTTATGATGGAACGCCAAATGTCATTTGGGTTTATTGCAATAGCGCTTATATCCTGATATAATGCCGATAAAGGGGGCGAATTGATGGCATCTACCATGATGCATCTGCTGGTCGGCGACGGAATTGCCAAAGCTGACAACAGGATAAAAGGCACGGGGCAATTTTATTTGGGCTGTTTTTTGCCCGACAGCGTCAATGTCGATGGATTTGCACCCAAAGAGGTGCGCTGGGCCGCGCATCTGCGGTCTAAAAACCTCCGCGAGTGGTATGAAAATATCGGCAGGTTTTACAGTGAAAATCGAAAGAGATATGACAGCGATCTGCTGCTCGGATATTGCATTCACTGCATCACCGACGCCGCCTTTGACGAATTTTTGCATAACGACATCTGGGAAAAGGCAAACACGCTTTCCTATCCCGAACACTGCGGGATGGGGCCGGGTTGGGACGAATGCTTTCGGTTTGACCGCACCGTGATGGACGGGCCTTGGTGGCGTGAAAAGATCAAGCCCTTGCTTGAAAAGACCACACCCGAAGGCATCGGGACCGTTCCGGCAAAGTTGGCTACCCGTTATCTGAACTATACATTGCACGACCACTACGCGACCTTGCCGCCGGAACCGTCGACGTTTGTAAACGAGGAAGTAATCAGAGAATTTACTATAAAAACACTCGAAAAAACGGAGGAATATTTATGACAGTTTATATCATCACCGATCTCGAGGGCGCAAGCGGCGTTGACAAAATGGAACAGGTCAGCGAAGAGGGCTCCGAGGGGCATCGTTATGCTAAAAAGCGTCTTACAGCCGACCTGAACGCGGCGATTGCCGGTTGTTTTGACGGCGGTGCGGACAAGGTTTGGGCGTTTGACGGGCATGGCAGCGGCGGACTTATTTATGAGGAAATCGACAAACGCGCACTGATGCCCGAAGACCGTTTTAAGTGGGATGATATCGTCGTAAACGGCGAGATCGACCTGTTTATGGAGGTCGGCGCACATGCGATGGCGGGCACGCAGAACGGCTTTTTAGACCACACCCAGGATTCGCGCAAGTGGTATAATTATTACGTCAATGGGCGAAAGATGGGCGAGACCGGGCAGTTGGCGCTGCTTGCGGGGGCTTATGACATTCCGTTTTGCATGCTGGCCGGAGACGAAGCCGGCTGCGTGGAGGCCAAAGCGCTGCTCGGCGATATCGAGACCGCTGTTGTCAAATACGGCGTCGGGCGCAATCTGGCAAAACTCGAACCGCTTGAAGTCGCCGAACAGCGCATCTATGACGCGGCTAAAACGGCGATGAGACGGGCGCTTGCGGGCGAATTTAAGCCGTATAAACCGATTATGCCTTTGGATATCAAGCTCGAGCTCTATCGTTCGGATTTTTGCGACGAAAAAGCCAAACAGGAGAATGTCGAGCGGCTCGACGCACGTACATTGCGAAAGGTAGTCACAAAGATTGTTCGTTATCGCGACATTATGATTTAAATATCAATCTTCAAGTGGAAAATCCCCGTACGAACCGTGCGGGGATTTTACATTTTCGTTATAGTTAAGCCATATGACGGCTTCGGGTTAAAAAGTATTTTTTGATAATTAACGGCTTTTTATTGACATTTTATAACAAAATACTATAATATCATTGTAAATTAATGATTGTTATTGGTATGATTTGTAAATTTGAAAAAAAGCGGTTTTTAGTGTCGAAAACTGTCGCAATCGGTGTGTTGCAAGAAATTATCTGCATTGACTGTAAAAACAAAAAAACAAGAAGGAAAATTAAATGAAAAGCAAGATTTTTAAGGTGTTATTGTGTTCGTATGTATCGCTATGATGGTGCAACTTGTTTTACCCGGTACGGTAAATGCAATTGGAACACCGCCGCCGACGGATGCAATACCACCGGCGCTCTGCAATGCGGGCAGAAACGCTCTGACCTATTCCGGGGTGACATTGAATTTCACATCCGACGAAGCGGGAACCTATTATTATCTTGTTTACGCCGCGACAGACGGCGCACCGAATGCGGCAACGGTCAAGGCGCAGGGAGCGGCAGCCGCAAAAGGTCATGCAACGGCGGCGGCCTCGGCAAATTCTGCCGCCGTCACAGGACTCTCGGCTTCAACGGATTACAAAGCATATATCATCGTTGAAGACACTGCGGGGAATCTGTCAGCGGTCTCGGCGGTAGATTTCTCCACACCTGTCGCCGGTGCGATACCGCTCACTTCATCTGTTACGTATTTTGACAGCGGAAAAACCTATACGATTGAAAATACCGAACAGATGACACGCCTAAAGAACCTCGTCATTGGAGGATTTGATGGAAGTGGAGCGACATTTGAACTGCTCGACAACCTCGTTTACGGCTATTGGCAGGACAAAGACGGGGACGGCAAAGCCGATGACGGAGAGATATTTGATTCACCGAGCGGTGGTACGGCATACACGGAAAACAATTATTCACCCATCGGGAGAGCCGGGAAAAATTTCAGCGGCACATTTGACGGAAACGGCTATACGGTCAGCGGCATTTTTATGGACGATGCTAAGGGGCAGTCGTATAACGGACTGTTTGCGTATGTTTCCGGCGGGACAGTTAAAAACATCGAACTTGCCAACAGTTACATATGCTGCGACTACACAGTGGGCGGAATAGTCGGATGTTTGGAAAACGGCGCACTGGCAGAATAC
>CAZTDA010000163.1:0-5378 GCA_964612155.1 uncultured Eubacteriales bacterium
CGGTGTCATCTCCGGAAACGGTGTAGCGCTCCGGTTCGGAGGGGGTATTAAAGATGCCGTAGAGCCGGTCTGAACTTGCAAAGTATTTCTGCATATCGGTGGGGACGCTTCCGATGTCGATGAAGGTGTAAATGATGTTGAAATAGACCGTCATCATACCTGCCAGAACTGCCACATCGAGCGTTCCGTTGAATGCGAAGATCATACCGAAGATACCGATGGTCGATTGCCCTACATAATTGACCACCATATTTGTAAAACCGATCCAAGCCGAGAGGTTGCCGTATTTTTTTTGGTTTTCGTAGATGCTGTCGACACTGTCTGAAAAGTCCTTGGAGAACTTGTCCTGAAGTGAAAACATCTTGGTCACGTTGAAACCGGTTACGCTCTCGGTTGTCGTCATCGACATCTCGGACATTGATTTTAAAATATCTTTGCTGCGTTTGCGCATCGGTTTAACGACCCGGTTCATGAAAATCGAGAACAGGATGCCGAGTACGATTACCACTGACGAAAGCCGCCAGTCGAGAGTCATGAAATACGGGACGATAAACACGAGATTTATGATCGTATAACAGCCCTCCCAGAGGGTATCGGCGGCCTTGCTGACCGAAGTTACATCGAGATTGATTTTGGCTACGAAATCACCGCTGTGGTTGCCGTGGAAATAACCGACAGGCATGGATTGAAGTTTCCGAAACAATTGTTTTCGGACATCAGCTTCCATTTTGATCTGAAGGATGCTGATAACGTAATTGATCACTTGATTAATGACCAGCCGATAAAAAGTCATGGCCGCAATCAGTGTAATCAATCGCGCAACAGTGACGGTGCTGTCTTTATTGACAAAGTAAGAGACCATGGAACGCATTGCTTCGGCAGAGATGATGGTCATAAACGATCCGATGACCGAGGATATGAGCATGAAAATGATGTAGGGGACTTTATATCTGCCGAGAATCGAGAGCAGGTGCTTAATGTCTTTGATCATGCCGCCCTTCTTCTGTTTAACCTCAGGCGCTGTCTCGTTGATGGCTTTAAGCATTGACAACCACCTCCTCTGTATCAACTGTGATCTGCGAACTGTAAAGCTCTATATACCGCCCGCCCTTAGCGACTAAATCGGCGTGACATCCTTGTTCGATGATATGTCCGTTTTCCAAAACGAGAATATTATCCGATTTCTCGATGGTGGAGATGCGGTGCGCGATGACGAAAACCGTCTTTTTATCAGAAAGGTTTTCGAGCGCTTTTTGCACATAAAACTCGGCTTTGGTGTCGAGTGCCGCGGTCGGTTCGTCGAGCAGGATGAGCGGCGCGTTTTTCAAAATTGCTCTTGCGATGGCGATGCGCTGGGCCTGTCCGCCCGAGAGCCGCACGCCGCGCTCGCCGAGTTTGGTTTCGTAACCGTTCTCAAGTTCGAGAATGAAGTCGTGTGCATACGCTTTTTTGGCGGCTTCGATGACCTCCTCGTCGGTGGCCTCCAGTTTGCCGAATCGGATGTTTTCTTTGATCGTGTTGTCAAACAGGTAACTTTCCTGACTGACGTAGGCGATGTTGCGGCGCAGCAAATCGAGATTCCACTCACCCAGTTCAGCGCCGTTGATGCGAATTGCACCCGTGTAGGAAGTGTAATAACCGCATAACAGCTTGAATAGTGTGGATTTTCCGCCGCCGCTGGCACCGACCATCGCAATGGTCTGTCCGCCCGGCACCTTAAAGGAACAATTGTTTAGTACCGAAAGACCGTTGGGGTAAGTATATGAAACGTTTTTAAATTCCAGTTCAACCCCGACACCCGATTTGCTATAATCACTGCCGTCGGTGCGCTCGGGGGTCTCATCCAGCAGTTCAAAGAAGTGTTTTGCGATACCCATGTGTTCGATGAGCGAGGTATAACTGCCCGCAAACTGGTGCGTGATGTTGGCTATCAGCGGTAAAACGGTGCTGAACGCGACAAGATCGCCGATGCTCATCTCACCCCGTGAGACAAACAGACCGCCGATGGCATAGGAGAGCACGGTGGGCAGCACATAGTTAAATGAGCCGATCGCCCAAGTGATACGCTGCCGCGCGGATTTTTTCTTGGCGTGCATAACGCCCTCGTCAACGGCATCCTCAAAGTGTTTTCCGTGCCGTTTTTCCATGGTGAATATCTTGTATATTTCGATTCCCTCGATAAAATCGCGCAAGTACGAGTTGCATGTCGCGATGCACTCTTGAATCTTTTTGCCGGCTTCGGCTATGGGCATTGAAATCTTACCGATGACGACTGTGAACAGGGGTATCGTGACGACGCAAATCAAGGTCAGTTTCCAGTTGATTGAGAACAGTATATACAACCCCAATACGGTGTTCATCGGCAGATAGCTCCACATGCCTGCGATGGAATCGGAATAATAGGATTGCAGCCGGTCGATATCATTGACCACCTTTGAGATGACCTCACCGGTGTGTTTGGATTCAAAATAGCTGATCGGCAGGGAATGAATCCGTTCCATTGCCTGTTTACGCAGCTTTCGGCCTGACAGAATATCATACCGATACGCGCTTAATGAATTCGTGTACCCGACAATCATACGTGTTACTGCAAGAGCGGCCAACAGAATCATGGTTTTGACAGCGACTTGCCAGTCGTTGCCGATGATGACATCGACGACTTTCCCCAAGCGGTAGTTGAACAGCAGACCGACCGATGCCGAGGCGAAACCGCCGACAAAACGCCACACACCCCACTGCCAAAAGTATTCGATGGTGTACCGATAATAGCGCTTCATAATTGAAAGGGTCTCTGTCCAATTGATTTTCTTCTTTTCTTTTATTTGTGAATTGTCCTCCTTGACTTCTTTTTTTCTCTTTTTTAGTGTTTGTTCAGCCAAGTAATTTGTCCACCTGTTTGATTTTTCCGATCTCTTTTAAAACGGATAATCACCCCCAGCAAAGAGTAACACAACCGCAAATGTCAATGGCGATTACAGCGCCAACGGTATTGTTTTGAACTCGAATGGTAAATAAAAGTTTTTTTCTGCCCCGGACATGCAGATATCTGCATAATAATCATAACCCTTTGCGTTTTATAGTAAAACCACTATAATCTCAAGGTAATATTAAAGTGGTTTTACCCAATGTGAAGCCACTTACCTTTAAAATTATCCTCGCCTTGTTTTTCAAGTGGCTTCACTATGCTGTGCAATCAAAGAGCCGTTGAGATGGTGTAGGACATCTCAACAGTCAGTTGAATCCGCAGCGATGAACGCGGTTCGGTGGATAAATTATGAACTTGTTCCTCAGTATAAAAAACAGCAGCCGCACAATTGTTTATACCGTACCGAAATAATGCCCTGCAAAATCATGTCGTGCAATGTGCAACATTACATGACGTCCGGGGACAGAAAAATTTTTGAGTGCAGCCGCACACCCAAGTAAGCGGTATTATATACCGAATGATGGAAAAAATCAAGGGGTTAATTGGAAAAAATCAAAAAGTGACTTTACCAAATATGAAGCCACTGACCGTTTATTTTCCCTTGATTTTAAGGTGGCTTCATCATATAAACTCATCAACATGCAAAAATCCCCGCCGGATTTCGGCGGGGATTTTTCTAATTAAGATATCAGGACTTATTTGGATTCCTTTTTACGCATTTTGAAAGGTGTCATAACCGCAAGACCTGAAACTAAAAGAATAAACAAAGCGATACCCGTGATTGCAAACGAAGTAGTTCCTTGGGCTCCCATTTGCGGGACACTTGCCGATGGAGGCGTTGAGGTTATTGAGGGAGTTGCGGGTGCGCTGGATACTGCAGGGACGGAGACATCAGACGTCGCGGCAACTTTTTTCCACTTCGCATAGATCGTGGCATTCCCGGCGATTTGATAGGGGAAGCTCACTTTATTTCCTGTGCCGTCGGTGCCGGTGTACCATCCGTCAAATTGATAACCTGCCTTGGTCGGAGCTTCAATAGAAGAGATAAAGTAAGCATAATTTCCCGAGACAGATGCAACGGAACTGCCGCCATCCGTGTTGAAGGACAATGTGTACTGACCGGCAGTCCATCTCGCGTAAAGGGTTGCGTTGCCGGTAAGGGTGAACGGGAAGCTGACCGGTGTGCCGATTCCATAGGCATTTGTGTACCATCCCGAGAAGGTATAACCGTAGTTCGTCGGGTCGGAGGGCTTTGTCACCAGAGTGTTGTAATTTTGCTTGATAGGTGTGACGTTGGTACCGCCTGCCGAGTCAAACATAATGGTGTAAGAGTTAATATTCCATTTGGCAACAACCGTGATGTCATTGGTGATTGTATAGGGGAATACGATCGGATTATTGTTGCTGTCGTACCAACCTGCGAAGGTATAGTGCGTGCGGGTGGGATCGCTCGGTTTTGCAATCTGCGTCAAATAATTCTGCGTGATCGGCGCAACCGCGCTTCCGCCTGCGACGTTGAATGTCATTGTGTATTGATTGATTGTCCAATTGGCATGCAGGGTAATGGCTTCTGTGGGAACAAAGGGGAAAGTAACAGCAGAACCCGTACCGTTTGCACCTGTGTACCAGTCATCGAATGTGTAACCGGTTTTGCTCGGATCGGAGGGCTTGGATACCGGAGATTCAATTGATCCGGAGACACCGATGGTTGAAGTTCCGTTATGGGAGTCAAATGTAACGGTATAAGTGTTTAATGTCCAGTTGGCATGCAGGGTAGTGGCCGCTGTGGGTGTATAGGGGAAAGTAACAGCAGAACCCGTACCGTTTACCCCTGTGTACCAGTCATCGAATGTGTAACCGGTTTTACTCGGATCAGAGGGCTTGGATACCGGAGATTCGATTGATCCGACCACATCGACATTAGTCGTGCTGTTGTGGGCGTTAAAAGTGACGGTATAAGGTGTGGGTGCCCACTGAGCATATAAGTTTAAATCATCATAAACAGTTACATAGAAGTCAATAATAATGTGCCTTAACTCCTGGTGTGACGGCACTTTTACCCATTGATTTACAGAATAAGCAGTTCCTGTACCGGCTGCATTAGTATTCCAGCCGGTGAATGTATAACCTGTCTTGGCTAATGTGCCGGGCCCGCTTACCTGTGCCCAAACCCCTGTCTCGCCGTCCACCCATTGTGGCCCATAAAATAATACACGCGAGGGGGCATTACCACTGGTGTTGCTATTGCCGTTGTAATAAATATAATTTAATACTGCGGCAGATACTGTTGAGTTCAGCAACGTGAAACACATAACCAGTGCAAGGAACAATGCGGCAAGTTTTTTGAATCGTCTCAATTTAATTTCCCCTTTCCAAATTGACAGCTTTAATATTAATTCCGTTTAGATGCTTGGACGAATTGGTTGATCTGCCAATGCCTCATGGAATTAAT
>CAZTDA010000164.1:0-5376 GCA_964612155.1 uncultured Eubacteriales bacterium
TGCGCTCTTAGCCGTTGACAATGTATCGTTTTGTGTTGAGAAGGGCGAAATACTGGGGATTTACGGCTCAAACGGCGCGGGTAAAACTACGCTTATCAAACTCTTGTCGGGGCTTCTATACCCCACAAGCGGGACAGTCGCCATCGACGGGCGAACGGATAGCAAACACATCAAAAACACGGTCAGCTATATCAGCACAAACGGCTGGATGGGGCTTGAATGGCAGCTAACCGCCCGCGAAAATCTAATTCTGTACGGCAATATGTTCGGAATTTCCGGCAAGAAGCTGGAACAAGCCTGTGACGATACCTTACAAGCGGTTGGTATGACCGAAGCAAAGGACAAATACATAAGCCAGTTATCGGCGGGGATGCGGCAGAAAATCACAATCTCCAGAGGGTTGATTTTAAACAGACCGATCATATTCTACGACGAACCGTCGGTCAGTCTTGATGTGCAGTCCGCGAAAAATCTGCGTCAGCTTATTCGCTCCGACGCTTCGCAAAACAAACGCACGGCCATTATAGCAAGCCACAATCAGGAAGATTTATCCGTATGCGACAGGATACTGATGCTGTCACACGGAAAAATCATTGCTGCTGGAACGCCGGATGAGTTGATATCCCCGCTTGCCGGAACACAAATCATTGAGTTAAAAATACCCCGTCAGGAGCGGGAAGTACGATTTGAATCCATTAGAGGCATCGAGAGTGTCACCTGCGGCGACGTTGACGAAAAGCGTGATTATCAAAGCGTTAAAATAAGGGCGCGGAGAGCGGATTTTAACTTGAACGCTCTCATTGACTTTGTAATTGATAGCAATATCGCGGTTTTGAGCATTAAAAACATTGAACCGTCGCTCCATGAGGCCTATGAGTATCATCGGAACGGGGGTGAAGCGGACTATGCGGTTTCGTGAATGGGATTCGCTAAAAATGTTTTCTAAGCGTGAACTTATCATCTGGCTGTCCTATAAAATGAACGCCCTCATGTGGGTGCTGGATACACTATTTACCACCATCATCTTCTTCACATTAAGCCTTGTGACGCGCGGCAGTGACATCAGCTTTTTTCCTTACGGCAGTAATTATGTGTCATTCGTGGTCTTGGGACTATTCGTGCATTTTATCAGCTATACGAACTTAGGCGACCCGTTCCCGCGCGTGTCGCGCATCTACTGGGGCGGCACAATGGATTTGTATATGCTCAGTCCGCTGTCGTACTTCACGCCTATGCTCGGTATCATGTTTCGCGGCGTTATTGACGACTATCCGCGCAGTATTCTGGCACTTTTGTTCGGATGGCTGTTCTTCGGCGCGGTGTTCACGTTCAGCAGTCCGTTTTTATTGCTTATTATCTTAATATTAATATTGCTGTCTACTTTCGGTATCGGCATGATAAGCGCAAGCTCGTTTTACCTGTTCGATTTCAAACAACAGGTGGAGCCGGTGAAGTTCATATTTCAAGACGTCATCATCGCGCTGACGGCAGGTTATTATTACCCCATCACCGTACTGCCCTACCCGCTTCAAGTGTTGGGCGGCTTAATCCCGCACACCTATGCATTGGATGCGCTGCGGCGTTTGATGATACCGGGCGGGGACGCCTTGACGCCGGTGCTGCCGTTACAGCTTGCGCTGTCCGGCTTGAGCCCCGTAACGCTTGACATACTTGTTCTTGCCGTTATGTCGGCGGTATTCCTGCCGCTCGGCTGGTTCATGTATGTCAAAGGTATTGAAAAAGCGCGGAGGGAGGGTACACTCACAAGATGGCAATAGAAAATGTAATCGAAATGCGTAATATCACAAAACGCTATAAAATCAAGAAAAGCCGTGAGAGTTTCACCGCCCTTGACGATGTGAGCCTATCTATACGTAAGGGTGAGATTTTCGGTCTGCTCGGCAGTAACGGTGCGGGGAAAACAACACTTATCAAAGTCATGAGCGGCCTATTGCAAGCCGACGAAGGGACGGGCGAAACGCTCGGATACGACATATACAAAGACCACAAGAAAATCCGCGCCACCGTGAGCCTTGTCGCGCCAACCGCCGATGTCGGCACTGACAACAACCTGACCGTCCGGCAAAACCTTGAGTTTTGGGCGGTTGTGTATGACTTGGAACGAGAAAAACGCGAGGAACGCATTGACGAAATGCTGGACTTTTTGGAACTTCGGCAGTATGAGAACCACTGGCCTATGAGCATATCGGCGGGCAACCGTCAAAAGCTCGCTATCGCGCGTTCGCTGCTGGTGAAAAACCCTGTAGTCTTCCTTGACGAGCCAACCGTCAAGCTGGATGCGAAAAGTGCCGCTGCCGTGCGGGAACTTGTTAAAAAAATCAACCGTGAGTTTGGCATTACTGTAATTATGACCACGCACTACATCTATGAAGCGGAGGAACTGTGTGAGCGCGTCGCCATCATGCACAAGGGGAAAATCGTTAGCTGTGACACGGTGGCGAATCTGCGCCGGAACTTACAGCGGTACGACGAGATTGTAATAACCTGCGACCAACCGACCACCGAGGCGTTGAACGCAATAACAGCAATACCCGTCATCGTTTCGTGCGAATATGCGGGCGGCAAACTGACCGTGGGGCTTGAAAACATCCGGAGCAATCTCTTAGAAATATTAAAAGTCTTACGAGGGCATGGTGTGTCCATCACCGAGGTTGCGACAAACGAGCCGACCTTAGAGGATATTTTCGTTGATACCATAAGCGGAGGTGGCGTGTGATGATGTTTATAAAATCAACCTTATCGTTCGCCAAGCTCGAATACCGCGCGTTGCGGTTCTATCCATCAAACTTCTTCCTGTCGGTGATACAGAGCTTTGTCACGGCGGGTATGTGGTTTTTCGTATCGATGTTCCTTAAAGACTACGCGGCGGCATCGCTGTCCGGCTACGGCGGAGATTTTGTGTCGTATATGGTCATCGGTGTGGTGTTTTTCCAGAACTCCGCTGCGATCCTGACCCTGCCGTTTGGCAGTATAAACACCGCCTTTTGGGATAAACGGCTGGAGGTGTACAATTCATCGTCTTATGGTATATGGGCGTTTATCTCCGGCAGATTTTTATGGACATTCTTCTATCAGCTTGTAATACAGGCCGCTGTACTCATTGTTGCGGTGCTGATGGTAGGTGTCAAGGTTAGCGCGGAATTGCCGGTTCTTCCGCTGATTGCGTTTTATCTCTGTTTCATTTTCACTTGCTTCGGTTTTGGTTTAATCGGCGCTAGTAACTTCTTCACGTTGGAGGTAAAGCAGGGACGTGAGCCGTTTACATGGCTTGTGGATGTTCTGGCGCGTATATTTTCGGGGATTTATTACCCGCTTGCCATACTGCCGATTGGGATACAATTTATTTCACGCCTTATACCGCATACCTACGCGATGGAGGGGTTGCGGCTCGTCATGTTGAACGGACAGGGATTTGATAACGCTACGGTGCGGAACGATTTGCTTGTAATGCTGGGTTTCGCTGTGTTTTCGATGTTGATTGGTATTTGGCTGTTACACAGGGCGCTTCAGCGGGCACATAAGGGCAATGGAGTTGGCATGGTGGTGTAAATCACCCGCCGTATGCGTACGGCACCTTCTTTACAAAAGAGGGCAAGAGTGTCATAAATTAAAGAAAGGAAGTAATTTATGAGAAAGACTATTTATTATCAGCGCGATGCCGCAGACCCTGTGTTAGAAGACGGCTTAGTGCTGGACATTGTCAGCGGATATGCGCCTGGCGCGAAGTCAGTAACAGGGATGGACGATTCGCACGGAGAAGCGAGAGCATACGCCGTCGATGATAATATCATATTGAAAGTACAGCGTCCTCAGCAGCTTCGCTCAAGCACAAGCCTTGAAAAAGAGGCGTTTTTCCTCCGGGAGCTTGAAGCGCAAACCGATGTCAGCGTACCCCGCGTGTTGGGGTACGGCAAGCGCGGAAGCGTTGAGTATATCTGTATGACGCGAATGCCGGGGATTGCGGCTGAGAAGGTAAAGCTGTCCGCAACGGAGAAGGACGCCTTGCTTTTCGAGCTTGGGAAGGAACTGCGGAAAATACACAGCGCAAACCAAAAGCTTTTTGAAGAAAGCGGTCTGTTTCCGCGCGATGGGTCTGCGGACCTGACCGAGCGGTTACAGCTACGCTACGGAGCGGCAATACAGAAGAAAAAAGACGGTATAAGCTCTGAAAAGCTGGCATTTGCGCTCTGCGAAGTTGAAACTACGTTACAGTATATTCACGATACGGATGAGTTTGTCGCCCTGCACGCTAATCCGTACATCCCTCATGTGTTTGTAGACGAAGCAACGCACAAATACTCCGGTATCATCGACTTCGGCGACGCCTACATCGGGCACCCAATATTTGATATGTGGTACTGGAAAGCGGAGAGCCGGAAAAAGTTGTTGCGCGGGTATACCTCAGAGAAACCTGTTAGCGCGGCGTTTTTAATTATATTCGATACGGTGAACGAAATCTCAAGGATAATAGATAAATTACGCTAAACATTGTTTTAAATAACTACATGTGTTGCTATTCTTACATTGGAGGATAGGGAAACGTAAGTAAACTTTTTAAGTTGCCACACTTTTTTATTCACCGGTTGACGATTTTGCAGGGTAATAAGAACAAAAGATGATTTACTCAAAGAAATGTGCAATGAGATATTTACCCATGTGGTCTCCGACCACACGAGCAGTGAGGAGAAACATGATTTTTCGAACAAGGATGATGATACTGATACCATTGTCACACATATTCTTTATCATTTGAAAGACAACAGCAAAAACATCATCGGTATTCTAACCTGTGAAAGCGGTGAACTTTTCCCTTCGATATTTCAAGCAATACCTGAATGGTGTTTTCACGGAGTATTTAGGGGAGCAGATAGAGCAATCAAAAGAAATGCCGTCAGACCTACTACTTACACAAATTTCTTCGAGCTCTGTTGAAATGGTCAACTGGTGGATACAAAATAATATAAAACAAACGCCTGAATATATGGAAAGCTACTTTGCAGCCGTAATTTTTCCTATTCTGGCATGATGACAGCTATTATACTGTGGAAACCGCCTCCCAGCCTTAATGGTTGAGCGGCGGTTTCGTTTAAACTTACTTTTTGATTTCTTTCCCGTCCTTGAACCGAAACACAATCCTGCCATCCGGCTGAACCGTGGCGGTATCCAGCAGCGTAATCCAGAGCCGCTCGTCCCACTCAGTTACTGCCAGCGGCTGCTTTTTCAACATTATGATAAAAGCGCGGATTTCCTTACTTTTTCGCATCCGTTTTTCTTTTTCTGTTTCGAGTGCGGTGTAATGTTCAAAAGCGGCGTTATAGCGATTTTCAATGCGTTCGGTTTCCAGTGCGTAGGCTT
>CAZTDA010000165.1:0-5359 GCA_964612155.1 uncultured Eubacteriales bacterium
TCTCCACTTTGTCTTTAAAATCCTTGAGTGCAGTGACGGTAATTGAGGAGATATATGACTGAGACGAATAAGGAGTTTTAGCGAAAGAGCGGTTTTTCATCTCAATGCGCGTTGTATCGGCTACTTTCGGAACATGAATCTGATCAATGAGTGTGGTGTTGATGTAATCATCATAAACGGCGAATCCGGATGTATCGAGCGTGCTGAAGGTTTTGCTGACGCGATAAGTTCCCGGATATTCGTGATACATTACTTGATATTCCTGAAGGTCGCGAATTAAAACCCGCTGTAAAATTGCATTCGTATACATCGGGATGCTGCTGACAACAGTAGCAATGATCAAAAAACCGATGAGAAGGCAGACGAACATCCACCGGTTGTTCAGAAGTTTGCGAAATACCAGGAGAGACAATTCGATGGCCCCCTATCTAACCGATGATAATTTTATCCCCGACGGAGAGCCCGCTGAGAATTTCTGTTTGAATATCGTTTGACATGCCGAGGGTGACCTCGGTGCGAATCGGAATTCCGTCTTTCAGCAAATTTAAGTAATACTTGCCGCCGTCAGTGGTAATCATATAGGTATCAACAACAATCGTGTCTTCCTTTTGTTCCAACAAAAGCGAAACGGTTGCGGACTGGCCGATCAAGGTAGCGTCGGATGTATTTAAACCTTTGACATTCAATACGTACATATATTTAACGCCATAATTGGCGTTTGCCGGTTGGGTCTGCGGTGTCTGTATCACGGTGCCTACATAATCGACTCCGTTCAGCGTCACCGTCATCTCTGTTCCGACCTGAACATTTGCGGAAATATCATTGATGCTCGAAAGATGCAGCAATATGGATTTATTCGGGGAGAATGTGGCAAAATCGGCGTTTGCGGTAATGGCAACACCCGGTCTGGTCGAAGTTGTCCAGATGCACATGCCCGTGATGGGCGCATACAAGAAGCATTGGTTATATTTTTTCTGGCAGGCCGCGAGTTCCTCTACGGCAAGATCATAGTTTGCTTTCTTGACGACATAGGTGTTTTCGGCCATCGCAAGGGCGTTGTCATAATTTTGCTGAGCGATTTGGACTTTGATTTTTTGACCCTCAAGTGTGGTACCGTCGCTCAACTTTCCGCCGCCTTGAATCAGGGATAAATTATAATTTTCCTGTTCCAGTGCGAGCTTGAGAAGCGCAACTTCACCGCCGCCCTCCAAGTTGAGCTTAGCGGTGTCCATCTCAATTTTCAATGAGTTGACTTCCCGCTGTTTCGTGGAAAGCTCAAGCTTATAAGGAGTGTTCTCTGTAAGAACGGCGATTAAATCACCTTTGTTGACCTTCTGATTGACCTCGACACTCCTTGAATAAAGGGTGCCGTCGATGGTGAAAGCCGCATTGACCGATTCGGTTTCACGAAACACAGCGTTCTGCTTGATTTCCTTTTTGAAAATGGGTGTCTTTTCAACGGTGATGGTCGTGTAGTCGACCGGTGCTGCGGAAACAAGTTTCGGCGGCAAAAGTTCTTCTTCCGTGGGCAACAGAGAACATCCGCTTCCGAATGCGATGGTGAGAACAAGAACCGCAACAAAAAAAATGCCGATGTACTTTTTCACAATAAGACCTCCGAACGGAAAAATAACAGGTAAAACTTCGCGTAACGAAAGCAATTATACAGTTTTTACACGGAAGAAGTCAAGGGGACTAAATAAAATTTGGGTTTCCATCACAAAGCGACTGTTGCATATTTAAATATTACAATATTTAAGGAATCATTGTACCATGACTTCACACAATCTTAACAAAAAGAGAACGGATTATTATAAGAATGTGTATTCTTGACTTTTTATCAATTTTGCGTTAGCATAAAGACGGCATCGGCGAGATCCGACCGCATATGGCATTTGTTTTAACATGGCAGCAGCCGTACAAGATAACATTTATTCAACCGAATATAACTTGTAAAAAATGAAATACGGAAATGGGATTTTGATGTTTAAGAAATTGATAATCATTTTTATAATTATGATCATGTCGGCAGCGTCTTTTACGCTGTCCGGCTGTTCAAACAGTTCTAAAGCGGTTCAAATTTCGGCGCAAAACGCATATTCCAACCTTTTAAAACAGATACCGGCTGATTTAAACCTGCCGTTTGCACAAACGATGTCCGCCTATATCGACAGTGAGCTCGGATTTTCGCTTTCCGGAACCAAATCGGCTACACAAACGGCCGAATTAATTGAGACGAAAATGAATCAAATCGGGCTCGGCGATGTTGTGAAAGAAGAATTCACCTGTTCGGCTTATTCCTTCCGTTCGGCTCAACTCAGTTACCGTACCCAGCAGGGCAATGTTGTGGATTTCAGATTATCGGCTCTTCCGTCCGAGAGTTTGGGCGAAAAGCAGTTGACTTTAATCGGTGTCGGAAACGGTACTATCGAGGGATATAAAGGAGTTACCGCAAGCGGTAAAGCGGTTTTAGCCGTTCTTGACGATACGGATGTAAATACCTTGAAATACGTGATTGAACAAGCTCGTTCTCAAGGCGCTGCCGCGTTGATAACAGCAACTGCAAATGCAAATACGGACCCGCAGCTTGCCGCAGCGTATGATATTTTTTCCTACTCGGCAGCATCTTCTATGCCGGTGTTAAACATGACCGAAGCCGACGCAAAAACACTTTTGGCCGAATACAACAGTGCCGTTAAAGCCAACAGTGCTGTCGTTGTGACACTCAAAACCGATTTCAATTTTACAGATGATGTCATCGGCTATAACGTTGTAGGCGTGATACCCGGTTTTGATAAAACCTCCAAAGTGATCGTCACAGCCGATTACGATCGGTTTTTTTACGGATATAATGAGAATAACTGCAGTGTCGCATTGATGCTCGGGCTTGCTCAAGCGATCAAAGAAAGCGGATATACCCCGCAAAAAACGCTGGTATTTGTGGCTTACGGCGGCTCTGAATTGTCACAGCGAAACACGGGTTACTCTGCCGCTTACGGGGCATATATTCAGCTTACTCAGACCCATCCCGAGTGGGCCGAATGGAATTCGGTGCATATCGATATTACAATGCCTGCGGCAGATCACGGCACAAGTTATCCGCTTGCAGTCAGCACAGGCCTTGAGACCTATGTCAGCAATGCACTGTCGGGAATGACCGGGCTTTTTGCAAACGGCGTAACCGTCAGCAACAATGTGATCGGCGGGGAGAGCGGTTATGTCTTTGAATCGGTCGGTATACCGACGGTCGGACTCGATCTCGATGCCAGCGAATTTGCCGCTAAATTCCGTCATACCAATCTCGACAACTCCAACCGATATGATGCCGAGGCCTTCCGGTTCAGTTATGAGCTGTACGCAAAATTATTGATTGCTTTTGACCAAACTGCAGTAACGCCATATCATTTTTTACCGTTTTTCACAGATGTGAATAATCACGTTGATTTGACGGCGTTGGTCGATTATGGCATTGACACTGCGGAAATCAAAAATTCTGCTTATGCCGCAACAGTTCAAGCGCAAATTTTAAACTATTACATCAGACATATTAACGATGCGTATGAAGACGCTGTTTCAACGGGAGAATATAGCAAGGCAAGCCGAATTTACTCGGCTGCCGCCGAGCTCAACGGACCTGTTAAAGATATTTTCAAACGCATCAATACAACATTTTTTGTTTTGGACAGCCACAACCGCAAAAAGAATTCCTTTGCGTCCGCGCTGGATTTTTCAATGAAGCTCAGCACAGCGCTAACGCAATTCGATCAAAAAAAGGTTTCGGATTGCATCACAACCTGTCTGACAGTAGGGGAGTTAAAATACACCTTTATGTTTGACGCTTCTGTTTGTAAGACAATCTCCGATGCTGTTAATAACGGTAACAAAAAGACCCTGTACTGGGCTGACGGAAAGATATATGCCATTCCGGCTATCTACGATACCCTGTGGGATTTGTATTTAAAGCGAAATGCCACTTACACTACGGCGGATTTTATCGAAGAGCTTGATTCGCTCGAAGGTCTTTACAGTAGCCAAATTGAAAATCTGATTTCCGCCTTTGAATCACGTACGGTCTCCTGCCGCCTGTTTGCGGGAGAAGCGAAAAAGCTGATTGCCTCCTGCGAAAAATTTGAGGGATATTTCAATTAAATCCTCATATTTCGGGGTTGACATCGTATTTTGAGAGTGGTATAATAATTCACGCTTTTGCGTTTTTGGAGGGTTTCCATGTTTATCGATATTTCAAATATACTTGAAAATCCCGGAGCGAAAGTAAAACGCGAGGGAATCTGCGACTTTACCGAGCTGCAGAGCAAGATGACGCCGATTATCTGTCATCCGGTCACCGTCAGGGCGACCGCATATAACGATAGCGGCGATATCATGTTAGATCTTTCCGTTGATTTCATTCTGACCCTTGAGTGCGACCGCTGTACCGAAATTTTCGAACACTCCCACAGCGAGACCTTTTCCCACAAGCTTTATGACTCCGAATCGGAACTCGGAGACCTCATAAAGCCCGATGCTAACGGACGCCTTGAACTCGATCCCGTTGTCTGGGATGATATGATGTTCTGCGTACCTCAGCGACGGTTGTGCCGTGAAAACTGCAAGGGGCTTTGTATCAACTGCGGAGGTAACCTCAACCAAGGACCCTGCGAATGTGGCAACCCGAAACCCGTATTGTTTGAAGATAACGACATTTCGGGCGACTGATTTTTCATAACATTAGGAGGAAAAAGAAATGGCTGTACCTAAGAGGAGAGTTTCGAGCACGCGCAGAGACAAGCGCCGTTCAAACGTTTGGAAGCTCGACGCACCGACGCTGGTCAAGTGCCCTCACTGCAAAGAACTGACCGTTCCGCATAAAGTGTGTGGAAGCTGCGGTTATTACGGCGATAAAGAAGTCGTATCTCACGAAGAGGAAAAGAAGTAATCTTTAAGCGACTGCGACAAGGGGAGGGGCAACATCCTCTCCTTTTTTGCGCTTTCGAAGTGTTACACTATAACGCCAAGAAAGCGAAACCGATGTTGATAGTGCATTCTGAAACACTTTTCTATTCGTTTGCTTCATCTATGCTTTAAAGGATGGTTCATCGATGAGCATTGAAATCACGGGTGTAGCCGAAAACAGCATATGCTTTCATCACGGCGTTCGCGTCGGCGATCTCCTTGTGAGTGTCAACGGCCATCCGATCCGAGATACTTTGGACTACGGGTTTTATACGGCCGAGCGCAAGGTTGATTTGGTTTTTGAAAGAGCCGGAAAGCCCTCTATTCTGCCGTTTGTCAAAGGTGAATACGAATCCCTCGGATTGGAATTCGGCACCTTTCTCGGTGACAAACACAAGGGTTGCAA
>CAZTDA010000166.1:0-5333 GCA_964612155.1 uncultured Eubacteriales bacterium
GGACGAAGAAGCGATTGACTTTTACGCCAAGGCGCTGCGCCTTTACCGGGGCGACTTTTTACAGAAGCTCTCGGGGGAGCTGTGGGTGATCACGCTTCAGACCCATTATCATGCAATGTATTTAAATGCCGTCTACAGCATCTCGGATTTGCTTCAGAAAAACGGCAGATACGCCGAGATGGAGGAATATTGCACCAAAGCACTGCAGACCGATGCGATGGATGAAAAGCTTTATTGCCTGTTGATCACGGCGATGCTGCACCAGGGCAAAGAACAGGCGGCGATGGAAAAATATAAAACCATAACCGATCTTTTATATCGTAATTTGGGCGTGAAACCCTCCGAGGAGCTGTACAGGCTCTATGAGGAGATCATGAAAATCCAAAAGGAATATGAGGCCGATCTCTCGGCAATATTTGACGATCTGCGCGAATCGGAAAAGGCGGTCGGCGCGTTTTACTGCGAATACGGATTCTTCCGCGAGGCCTATCGGCTTGAAGCAAGACGGGCGGCGCGGCTGGGACTTTCCATCTATGTGGCGCTGATGACCGTTTCGGCGCAAAGCGGAAAACTGCCGCCGATGAAATCGCTGGTCTCGGTGATGGATCACCTTCAGCAGAGCATTTTGACTTCGCTGCGAAAAGGTGATGTGGTCGCCAAATACAGTCCGCAGCAGTTTGTCATTATGCTGCCGGCGTTGACATTTGAAGACGGTGAGATGGTCATGCGGCGAATTATATCCGCGTTTTATAAGAACAACCGCAAAAACTGGATGTCGATCAGTTATAAACTGCAGCAAATTGAGTTGGCCGATTAGGCCTTCTCTTTTATGGGAATGAAGATGGAAAAAAAGAGGATAACGGCGAATTTTGTCGCTTTGATGCTGACGATGTTTTCGACGGGCTGCTCGTGCATGCCCGTAAAAACACCGTCTTCTTCGTATTCCGCTGTTTCCATTTCGATGTCTGCTCCGAGTACCTCAAGCACATCTTCCGTTTTAACATCATCGCAATTTACCTCTTCAATTTTATCCGCGGTTGCAGCTTCTTCTCAAATAGAATCTTCGTCTGCTGCCTCCGAATCAAAGAGTGTTGAATCGAGTATGCCGACTTCATCGGTGGTCGAATCGGTTATATCGGCGGCAATTTCGTCAGAGTCGATCTCCTCGCAGGTGGCTTCTTCGGTACCCACCGGTCCCGTACAGCGGGTATATTCAACGCATGTACCCAAAACCAACGAGATTGTTTTCGGCGTCGATGTGCGTTCCGGCGAAGGGGCGATCGTGGATTGCAGCAATTTAATCGAGGGTTTTATCATTGTCAAATACGGCGGGAGCGGCACGGGCGGGCGCTTGAAGACCCAGGTGATTAAGAGCGGAGGTCTGACCTATAACTTTGATATCGACGCCGATAAAGAAGAGATTTTACCCCTGGTACAGGGCAGCGGAACTTACACGATAAACGTGGTCGAGGGCGTCGGAGGCACCAATTACGCCGTGATGTTTTCGTGCACGATCGAGGCGAATCTGCGCGACGATTTGCTTCCGTTTCTATATTCCAACCAATTCGTAAATTATGCCTCCGCACCGAATGCAAAAGCAAAAGCGGAGGAACTTGCAAACGGTGTTTCGACCGATGTCGAAGTGACCTCGGCGATTTTTAATTATGTCACCAAGACGCTTGCCTATGATTACGAACTTGCAAAGACAGTCAAGAGCGGCTACATTCCGATGTTGGACAACGTGATGGCAAGCAAAAAGGGCATCTGTTTTGATTATGCGTCGCTCATGGCCGGCATGCTGCGTCATAACCGGATTCCGTGCAAGCTGGTGATCGGTTATGCGGGCGATGTCTATCACGCTTGGATCGATGTCTGGTTAGACGGAAAGGGCTGGGTCGGCGGATTGATTCTTTATGACGGAAACGGCTGGCTGATGATGGACCCCACTTTTGTATCGGCAAATATGGGCAACTCCAAACTCAATTCACTGTTCAGCAAGGACATCAAGTATACGCAAAAATATCAATATTAGATGGCGGCTCGGTCTTAGTGAAGAATCCCAAAATCCGCGAAAGGGTGGTCATAAAAATGGAAATCAAAATGAAAGTCAAAAAACTCACGGATGAGGAACTCGGTGCATTCAATCGCGAGCTTGCGATGATTATGCGGGCCGGAATTTTACCCTCGGATGCAATCGCCGCCATGAAGGTCGATTGCTCCGACAGCCGCGAGGCCGAGATATTGCAAAAACTTTATGAAAAGCTGGAGGCCGGATGCCCGTTATGGGAGGCCGCCGAGAGCGCCGGTGTTTTCCCCGATTATATGCTGAGCATGCTCAAACTGGGCGAGACCTCGGGAAAACTCCAGCAGGTTTGCACGCGGTTGGCCGAACATTACGAGCGGCTTGCCGACATCTCGGCAAATATCCGCCGTGCAGTGACCTATCCGCTGATTATGCTGCTGCTGATGGTGATTGTGGTGACGGTGCTGACGGTCAGCGTGCTGCCGATTTTTGCCGGGGTCTATCATGATCTCGGGATTGAGCTCACGGCGACGACCACAGCATTAATGCAATTTGGCGAGGCCTCCAAATGGATCGCGCTGGGGGTTGCAATCTTAACCGCTTTTACCGGACTTTCGGTTTTATTGATGACATCTCGGGAAAAGGGCCGCGAAAAACTCCGTGAGACCGGGGCAGCCGTATTCGGCGGTAAAAAGCTTGCCCGAGAGATGGCGCTTTCTGACTTGTGTTCGGCGGCTGCGATGCTGCTGGCAACGGGTGAGACCTACAGCGGGGCCATCAAAGGCGCAATGGCTGTAATCAAGGAGAAAAAAGTGCTTACGGACGCCCAAAAATGCCTTTCGCTGTTGGAAGAAGGAAAATCCCTGAGCGCGGCGGTCAGCGCAAGCGGTCTGATGACCGGTTTGACAGCCGGACTGCTTTCGGCAGGGGTCAAAGCCGGTGCTGCCGAAGAAGCGATGGCGGAAGCGGCACGCAGGTATAAAGAAAGCGCCGATGAGCGCATCGCAATCGCGGTGGGCAGAGTTGAACCGACCATTGTCATTGTATTATGCGCGATGGTGGGGTTGGTCCTGCTTTCGGTGATGCTGCCCCTGACCGCGATTATGAATTCGATCGGGTGACGGTATGTTTTTAAAGGAAAAAGATCGTTCGCTGCGATATACGCTGATCAAACTGACCGTTTTTGCGCTTGCGGTGCTTGCGGTGGTGATCGGCGTTAAGGCTTATGACCGCGAGAGCACGCAACGGGGGCAAAAAATTGTCGGAGACAGTGTAATTCGGGCGGCGGCGCAGTGTTATGCGCTCGAGGGTCGATACCCGACCGAAGTCGCATATCTGCGCAGCCATTACGGGCTGTCCGCCAACGAGGAAAAATATATGATTCATTATGAATTTAACGGCGACAATATCATGCCCGATGTGACCGTAACCGTGAGGACACAGCCATGAATAAAACGGGGCGGAAAGTGCTTTTGGGAGCAGCTGTTTTATTCACACTGCTGCTTTTTTCCCTGCTTGCGATGCTGCTGACGACAATGGGAATCTCGGTATATAAGGGCGTGGTCAACGGCTCGGAACATAATTATGAAAAACGCATGGCGGTGTCGTACATCTCCAACCGGGTACGCAGGGCTGACCGCGCGGGTGCGGTGAGTGTCGGGGAATTTGCCGGAAGCGACGCGCTGCTGTTGGGCAGCGAATATAACGGCGTACAATATGTGACAAAGATTTTTTATTATGACGGCTCTATCTGCGAGTTGTTCAGCAGGGCCGATTATGACGTAGAGGCTGGCGGTGGAACCGCTTTATTACCGGTACAGAGCTTTTCGGTCAGCCAAGGCGACGGATTTATCACCGTGACCGTGACGGATGAATCCGGTGATGTGAGCAACACGGTGATTGCCCTGAAGGGGGTGTCGGGTTGAACAACGAAGTAAAAAAATCCTCATTGCTGATGATTGAGCTGATCTCTGCTATTTTAATCTTTTCGGTTTGCTGTGCGATCTGTGTCGGGCTGTTCGTAGAAGCCGACCGCGAGAGTAAAAACAGCGCCCGGCTGACCCAAGCGGTTTTGTTGGCTCAAAACGCCGCCGAACTGTTAAACGGGGATTATGATAAAAACCTGACAGGGATGTTGGGGGCAAAAGCCGTCGGTAATATCTATACGGCGCAATTTGATGATGATTGGCAGCTGACTTTAGGAGTGGGGCGTTACGGACTGGTTGTGACGATAAATGCGCAAAACGACGTTGCAAACATCCTTGTGACTGACAGCGGAACCGAAGTTTATCAAATCCGAACCGGATTGATTGACTTAAACGGGGGTCTGGAGTAATATGAAGAAGCAGGAGAGCGCTTACGGGCTTGGAATCATCTCAATCTTTTTGATTTTTGCGGTTTTGTCTATGACGGTCTTTGCAACGCTTGCGGTGAGTTCCGCGCGCGCGGATTTGCGGCTGAGTAAAAAAAACGCCGATTATGTGAAAAGTTATTATGAGGCGACCGCCGCATGCGCCGAGTTTGTGAATCGTGCAAAAGCGGCATATCCGAACGCCGAAGCGCAGGGTGTGAGCGAAGATGGAGCGATTCAATACGACATGACCTTCGGCATTGACGAAAACAGTCGTCTTCACGCGGCGTTTGCTGTTACGGCGGGCGGCGGATGCACGTATTCCTCTTTTGAAGTAATTTCTAATAAAAACGCGGATACACAGGGCATTCCATTAAATGTCTGGCAGCCATAAAGGAACCGATATTCGAAACAGCAGAAGGAAAGGAAGACCAAAACGATGGAACTGAATGAAATTTTGCGCATGGCTATTGATAAAAAGGCCTCGGATATTTTAATTATCACCGGCCTCCCGGTTTCGCTGAAAATCGACGAGACCATTATCCGGCTCAACGACAGGCGCTTGACATCCGAGCTGACAGAGGGGTTGGTGCGCCAGATTTACGGTTTGGCCAACCGTCCGTTTAACAAGGTACTCGCAGAACAGGGTGACGATGACTTTTCGTTTTCGGTGGCGCAATTGTCCCGGTTTCGCGTCAACGCTTTCCGCCAGCGCGGCTCGTATTCCGCGGTGGTCAGGGCGTTGAGCTTTGAGCTGCCCGACCGTCTATCGCTGGGGATTCCGGATGCTGTAATCGGACTTTCGGACCGCAAAAAAGGACTTGTATTGGTGACAGGTCCGGCAGGGAGCGGAAAGTCGACCACATTGGCCTGCATGGTTGACCACATCAACAAAACCCGCAGCTCACATATTATTACGATTGAGGACCCGATTGAGTATTTACATAAGCACAATCGAAG
>CAZTDA010000167.1:0-5322 GCA_964612155.1 uncultured Eubacteriales bacterium
TCGGTGTCCGGTGCTTATATGACGCTGCTGTCGGAGAAACACCGCAAGAAACAGGCGGAACTCGCGGCGAAAGTGACTTATCTCGATTTGAGCACGGAAAACGAATATATGGACGAGTACACAGCGGCGTTGTTTTTGCCGCATACAGACTTGGGACTTTTTAAGAAATAAACGGGGTATCACAATATGCACATGGCAGATGCACTGATTTCCACGGCGGTCGGCGGTGTTACGCTGGCGGGCGCTTTGGGTGTCACGCTCTATTCCAACCACAAATTAAAAAATGACCTCACCAAGGATAAAATTCCAATGATGGGCGTGATGGGCGCGTTTGTTTTTGCCGCCCAGATGATCAATTTTACGATCCCGGGCACGGGTTCGAGCGGACATTTGGCCGGTGGTCTTTTGCTTGCCGCGATGTTGGGCCCGTATGCCGGATTTTTGGCGATGGTTGCAATCTTATTTATTCAAGCGGTGTTTTTTGCCGACGGCGGGCTGCTTGCGTTGGGCTGCAACATCCTGAACATGGGCTTTTTTGCGTGTTTTGTCGCGTATCCGCTGATTTTCAAGCCACTCGTGAAAAAGGGATTCAGCGGCAAACGCATCATATTTGCTTCGCTTCTTTCCGCGGTGGCTGCCTTGCAGATGGGGGCATTCTCGGTGGTGATTGAGACGCTGCTCTCCGGGAAAACGCTATTGCCCTTTGGGCCGTTTACGGCGCTGATGCTACCGATTCATTTAGCCATCGGAGCCGTGGAAGGGCTTGTCACTGCGTCAATTCTGGTGTTTATATGGAAGACACGGCCTGAGATTTTGGAACCGACGGCGCATGCAGAACCCGCGCCGGGCAGAAATAAAAAAGTGTTGGTGATCATGGGTGTGCTTACCCTCGTGTTGGCGGGCGGACTTTTTTGGCTGGCGTCCGCGTATCCGGACGGGTTGGAATGGTCCATCGGGAAGCTGGTACCGGGCGGCGAACTGCCCTCCGGCGGATTTGGCGGCTTTTTAACTAATCTCCAGCAGCGGTTTTCGATCTTTGCGGATTACGGGAGTGAAAACGGGACGCAGAGCTACGCCGGTGTGATCGGCGCGGGGCTGACGCTTTTGCTCATCGTGGCGGCGTCCGTCTCGGTTCGGCTGATCGGCAAGAGAAAGAAAAAAGCGTCTCCCACGCAAAAAGGATAATCATACATGGGAAAAATCGACCGCGCGCAAAACCATTTTTCGCTGTTGGATGAGCTCGCCCAAGGGGACAGCCCGATTCATCGGGTTCATCCGCTGATGATATTTTTGTGCACGCTCATCTATATCGGCTTTGTCACTTCGTTTGGCAGATATGAAATCGTGCGTTTGATCCCGTTTGTGCTGTACCCCGCGATTTTGTTCTCCGCTTCGCTGATACCGGTTTTGCCGATTTTAAAGCGCGCTTTGGTCGTGCTGCCGTTCGTGCTCGGGATCGGGATTGTCAATTTGATTGTGGACAGGACGATGGTCAACTTCGGGGGAGTGCTCATTTCCGGCGGCTTGTTGAGCTTAATGTCGCTGTTTATCCGGTACGGGCTGACGGTGACCGCCGCCCTGCTGATGATCGCCACGACGGGGATTGTCAAGCTGTCTTATGCCATGCGCATGATTAAAATCCCCAAACTGCTCGTTTTACAGGTCTCTTTGACCTACAGATATATTTCGGTTTTATTTGAAGAAGTGGCGCTAACCACCCTCGCCTATCGGCTGCGCTCAAACGGGCAAAAGGGTATTAAGGTCAGAGAGTGGGGCTCACTGACCGGGCAGATTTTGCTGCGAACCTTTGACCGCGCACAGGCGGTTTACCGGGCGATGCGGCTGCGCGGATTCGACGGCGACTATCATGCGGGTGGCAATGTCAAGTTAAAATATAAAGACGCGGTTTATTTTTTGGTTTGGGTGTTGATATTTGCCTCAGCCCGCATATTCGACATCACGCAGCTGCTCGGGTCGGTGATATCATCGCTGCCAAGTTAACAGTTGGCAGTTAGCAGTGCACAGTGACAGGGCAGTTAACAGTTGGCAGTTAAAAGTGGACAGTGACAGGGCAGTGAACAGTTTCAGTAAAAAGTGGACAGTGACACACCGGAAAACCACTTACCTTTTCAAGCAAATATATAATCCGTTTTGCGCAGCAAAACACCGCAACTGCTCACTGTCAACTGTAAACTACTCATTGAAAAGGTGATTCCGTTAAGTTTAGGGGGAGTTTTTTGAGCCATCATATTACGGAGTTTGACCACCTGCATTATACTTATCCGGATGGTAACAAGGCGGTGGATGATTTTTGCGCGGTGATTCAACACGGGGAGTCGGTCGGGATTATCGGGGCCAACGGCGCGGGAAAATCCACCGTTTTGATGCTGCTGATGGGCATTCTCGAACCCCAACAGGGTGCGGTACGAATCGGCGGCGTTCATCTGACCAAAAAGACACAGGTCTCCATTCAATCGAGGATGGGGATGGTGTTTCAAGACCCGAATCATCAGCTTTTTATGCCGAGTGTTTATGAGGACGTGGCGTTCGGGCCGCGCAATATGGGGTTAGACGACGCAGAAGTGGATGCACGTGTGATGGCTGCTTTGGAGCAGACGGGCATTATACACCTCAAAGACCGCGCGCCGTTTAAGCTTTCGGAGGGCGAAAAGCGGGCGGCTTCCATCGCTACGGTGATCAGCATGCAGCCGGATATCCTCGTGATGGACGAGCCGACTTCTTCGCTGGATTCCAAGGCAAGGCGCAACCTGATCAATATGCTGAACGGGTTTTCGCACACCAAGATCATCACAAGCCATGATCTCGATATGATTTGCGATGTGTGCCAAAGGGTGATTGTGATCAACAAAGGCCATGTGCAGGCCGACGGCCCGACACAAGAAATTATGACAAACAAAGCGTTATTAGAGGCAAACGGCATGGAATTGCCGCTGTCCATGCAAAAGTGCGAGGGGTGCGGGTAAAAAGAGGATTCTATAAATGATTCCATTTTTATTAATATGATATGTTAATATCGCACTTATGTAAGAGCAACTAAGTTGACGGCCCTACAAATTGTTTTTACTCTTTAATAAGTAAAAATCTTTATTATAATTTAGAGGGCGAATTCTTGCTAAAATACGATTACAAACTTCAGCTGACCAGTATATAGTTAAGTCGTTCTTTGCTCTAGTTATTGCAGTATAAAAAATGTTATGCGAGATTCTATCTTCAGTTTCATCAGCAATAACTATTTTAACCGAATCATATTCCAGCCCTTGTGATTTATGTATTGACACGGCATATGCGATTTGAAACGGTATAATATGCTCATTTCCCATGCTTTCTTCATCGCTGGAATACGGAGGTCTTCTTGCAACTTTAAAACCAACTTTTGTTACGGTTGTATCAGATTCAATAAAATCCAACCCATCACAGCATTCTATAATATCTTTTGTGAGGTAAATAGCAACTTCAATAGTAAAGTATACATAATCACCAAAGTCTTCCAAATCAACGATTTTACCTTTGAGATTGTTATATAATGAACTAAAACGTTCAGAATTATTAAATAGTATGGGATCATCTTTTTTAAAGCACCAAATTCCAATATCCACGGATTTATTTGGATTGCTTAATTGTAACAGCCTATTTATATTATTAAGACCGTATAAACCGTTATAATTTAAACAAAGAATTATCTCATCATCAGCTTTTTTATCGAAAATATTATCATCAATTTTATGGGAATAATCATTTCTAACGATTTGTTCAAGAACCACATTGTTATCTGACATATTACGTACTTCTCCCCATAATTGCTTTAAACTTTCATTTGCACTTCTATGAGGTATCACGAGTTCATGACAACAATAATCAGGTAATATATTTCTGCATATACTAAACCAATTTCCGAATCCTATTGCCTCTATTTGGTATGTATCACCAACTAATATGATAACGCCATCATTCACCATATTTATAATCTTTAATATTTCTTCGTTTTTTACAGTACTGCATTCATCTACCACAATAAAATCATAGTTTATGGATTTATACCATGATTTCTTTGTAAAACTATCAATCGTAACGAATTCATTAAGATCATCATGATTAATAACTTTTCTACACAGGTTTTCAACTGCAGGATTTGTTTTTGCAAGAAATACTTTTCGTTTGCCGGACAAAAGATTGGAAACATGGTTTATTAGTGTTGTTTTCCCTGTACCAGCTGCTCCATAAATAAAATGAACTTTAGATCGCTTGAACAGAGAGCACAGAATATCAGCTTTGGTAGGGTCGTCAAGGCAATCTTTACCTTGAAGAGATTTGAGTTCATTAATTTTCTCTTCTGAAAAGTGTGATGTTAATAATGAACCTTCAATAATTAACTCTTTTAATTTTGAAATTATTTCTATGATTTTCAATTCATGTCCTTTGTTAAAAACATGCTCTCTATATATATCAAGTTCATCAGAAGGTTTGAATCCTTCATATAATTCACTGTTATATTTATGTACATAGCATTTTATCTCTTCGGGATTTCCAAATAAAGCCAAATCATCAATTGGTGTAAAAAGCTTACTGTTTTGACTTGTATTACTTTCAATATATCGGGCTAATAATTCTGCTTCTCTACCATTTGTATTTATGCATTCCAACAAATCATATAAATTAGCAATATGGCCTTTAGGATTGAATGAAAAGGGATTTTTATCAAAAGGCATACATTTTGAAGACAAGAACATCCCACAGTATTTTTTATTGCCAACATCAGGCCATTGCTCCTTAATGATTCTATTATTCATTTTATGTAATAAGTATCTTAAAATGTTTTTACCAGACAAATTATTAATAGACATGTTCCGACATTTGTCTAGAGCATCAAAAATAATCGAATGATTAATTTTTGTTGATGAGGTAACAACTTCTTTTGCATAATTATATTTATCATTTGTAAAATCAATAATATCAACCAAAGATACTTGTTCTTCTTCTAAGAACATCATTAATGATTTATACTCTCCATGAGATCTTTGGATGTTTACATTTGTATTAAAAATCTTCACGAAATTATTTATTTCGCAAGGTCTAATAGAAACATGCCATTCTGTAATGATTTTTATTGGGAAATATATACCAAAAACATTTATATAACTGTCTAAAAAATTCAAGGAGACAGAATAGTTCGTGCAAATATCGCATTTTGTAAATGCAGTAATTCGATTAAACTTGTTTGGCTTTTCTGTTGCAGGTTCAAGTGTAATCTCAAAATAAATTTCTTGATTTATATAGAAAGGTTTAATTCTATCAATATAATAA
>CAZTDA010000168.1:0-5269 GCA_964612155.1 uncultured Eubacteriales bacterium
CTTTGTTCCCCGAGGTCTGCACGGCTTTTACCGACAGCAGCATCCTCGGGCGGGCACAGCAAAAAGGTCTTGTGGAGTTTCGTTATCATAATATCCGCGATTATTCGGGCGATAAGCACAACCGGGTCGACGATTATTCCTACGGCGGAGGACCCGGTATGATCATGCGCCCCGAGCCGGTATACGCCTGCTTTGAGGCGATCTGCGCCGAGCGCGGAGATCGTCCGAAGCTGTATTACATGTCCCCTCAGGGGAAGCCGTTTTTGCAAGATAAAGCGTTTGAACTCTCGAAACAAGACGGATTTGCGATTCTTTGCGGCCATTATGAGGGCATCGACCAACGGGTTATCGACTTGCTTGTGGACGAGGAAATTTCCATCGGCGACTATGTGCTGACCGGAGGAGAGCTTGCCGCGATGGTGGTCGTTGATGCGGTTGTCCGGCTGTTGGACGGAGTGCTGTCCCAACCCGATTGCTATCTCGGCGAGAGCCATATGGACGGATTGCTCGAATATCCGCAATATACCCGACCCGAAAACTGGCGGGGCATGTCCGTGCCCGAGGTGCTGATTTCGGGGCATCATGAGAATATCGGAAAATGGCGAAAGCAAAAATCCGTCGAAATTACGCAGCAAAAACGACCCGATATGCTTGGGAAAAATTGCTCAAAAAACGGCGATTAATGTTGTAACATTGCACAAAGGGTCAACTTTTTCTCCGGTAACTTTGTAACATATCCTAAAGTTCACTGGGATTTTCAAAAGAAACGGGTTTTCGGTTGACGAGTTTTGAAAAAGAGATTATAATGGTGATATGACTAAGCCCTTTCGGGCCGTTCATTCTGAAGGGTAAAAGTTTGAAAACAAGTTTTCAAACCAGGAGTTTGGTTCGTAATTTAAATGAATCCCTTTAATCAGGCGAGCCAAACATCCCAAAATCTGCAAAAGGATGGTCTTATAACATGGTATATAAAGATGTCGTCGTCAGAAACAAAGTCGGTCTGCACGCGAGGCCCGCTACGTTCTTTATACAAAAAGCCAACGAATTCCGCTCCACCATCTGGGTGGAAAAAGAAGAACGCCGCGTGAACGCCAAAAGCTTGCTGGGCGTGCTCTCTTTGGGAATTATCGGCGGTTCCAACATCCGCATTGTCGCCGACGGAACCGATGAAAACGAAGCCGTGAATGCGCTGGTTGCACTGCTCGAATCCGGCCTCGAAGAAAACTGATTAAAAATTTTCATTTTTAAAGTTTAAAATTATTAAATTTAATTCTCTTCAGGGCGGGGTGTGATTCCCCACCGGCGGTATAGTCCGCGAGCGAAAATTTTCGCAGAATCGGTGTGATTCCGATACCGACGGTAACACGTAATTCGTGTCACGAATTACGTATATAAAGTCCGGATGAAAGAAGAGTTCACAATTTTTGCGAGCCCTCGCCCTTGTTTTTACAAGGGCTTTTTGTTTTTCAAAATTCATTTGAAAGGTCGCGCATCCAATGAAAATCATCTCCAACCGCACCTTCACCGCAAGAGGTATCGCCGTGATCGGTGTCTTGGCCGCGCTGTCCACTGTACTCGCGCTGTTTGTCCGTTTCCCGCTGCTTGTTTCGTATTTGGAATATGAACCGGGCGATATCCCGATTTTGATCGGCACGTTTATGTTCGGCCCCGTGGTCGGCCTTGTACTCGCCGCAATCGTCAGTTTGATTCAAGGGTTCACGGTCAGCGCGTCGAGCGGGCTTTACGGCATTTTAATGCATTTTATCGCTACAGGTACGCTGGTGTTGGTCTCGGGGATGATTTATGCTTATTACAAGTCGCACAAAGGTGCCATCGTATCGCTCTCTGCCGGAACGATTGCCGAAATCGCGGTGATGTTGGGGGCAAACATCCTCATCACGCCGCTATTTTTGGGAATCCCGAGAGCTGAGGTGTTTCCGATGCTGCTCCCCGTGATACTGCCGTTTAACTTGATAAAATGTGCCATCAACTGCACAATCGCGTTTTTTATCTACAAACCGATCTCCCGTCTGGTCAATCGTCGGGAAGCGAGATAATCTCCTCTGCGGTCTTTTCAGCCAGCATTTCAACCCCGGAAAAGTCCATTGCCGCCTTATAAAACGCCTCGAGCTCATCGTGGCGTTTTTTAATTTTTTCAAGACGCATGCAAGCACAGTCAAGCCGTTTTTGGATGGTACCGTCGTAGATGGAGAATACCGTGCCGAAATCCCGATAGATCGGGCGCATATAAAACTTTTCGGACTCGATCTCTTTGCCCGAAAGCGTCTTCCCATGAAAAGCATTCTTTGTGAGCAGCGCAATACCAAGGTCGGGAATCAACAGGTGCTCGGTGTGCTCGGGGCGCATCGGACAACGGCAATAATAACAGTCGTGCCCGTTTTCGAGCGCATATTCACCGACCAAGCCGATTAAGACCTCGGCAGCGGTTCCGGCATCATCTTCGATTAAAAACAGCTTATCGCACAGTGCCGTAACGGTGTCAGCGTAAAACAACATGCCGCCGGGAGTCACACCGGATAAAAACCTTTCCATGCGTTTGCCCCGCCCCGCTTTTTTCGGGATAAACTTGTTGCAAAAGCGAACGGCGAATTTTCGTGTCTTCTTCACGTCGAGCATCTTAATGCCGTATTTTTGTTTGACTGCGGCAAAATCACCGGCTGATGCAATGTCGCGGTAGACAAGGATATACTCCGCCGAAATTTCATGAAAGAGCTTTGTAATGGCTGTGCCGTTTTCACGCAATTTTTCGCTGTTCCAATACTGCCCGATGTCAATCAGGTTTTCGATCACCCCTGCTGCCTGCGGTTTGACCATATGAGGCGGTGTCGCATCAAGAACAACGGCTTTTTTTTGCGGACAAACCAACCCATCGAGCGACTCCGGATCGGACGAACAGCGTATCAGTTCGCAGTCGAGTCCGTGTTCGGCCAAACGCCGAGCCACTGTTTTGCATAAAGTTGATTTCCCCGTTCCCGGCCCGCCCCAAATCAGTTTTACATGCGGCAGATCGTCAAGTTCGTACAACTGTGAAAAAAGCGAATAAAAACCCTCGCTGCTGTTTGCGGCAGCGAAAAAATCAAGGGATCTGGCCATAAAATTTTCCTCCGTCGTATGTATAATCATGGGCTGTGTTTCTGTTTCAATATATGCCCGGCGACGGGGTTTTGATTATATTGTTTGTGTTGATTCCAAAAAATATTTTATTTTACATATGCATTTAAAGCATGGTTCGTTTTTTGTGTTTCGTTTTATAATGAGCTGCCCTGATGTGATGCGAATCGCAGATCACTTTTTTGAAATCGTTTTCGCAAAAGCCAAACGGTTCATTTGCCGCTGCGATTAACAGTATAGGGGTATAACAATGCCACTCAAAATATGGTCTCGATAATCTTGCTGCACACCTGCGGGGAGTACCGCCAGCTCGCAAGCCGCCCTTCGGTGATGTAATACTCGGTTGCAATATAACTCTGCTCGTCAAAAAAGCTGTCGACGATAATCAATTTGACCTTCATCTTTTCGGGGATAATATTCTTGATAAAGACACTTGCCGATTGACCGACTTTGATGCCTTCCTTCTTTTCGGCCAACCCCGCGAGATTCGGTGTGAGTTCCACAAAGACACCGTAGTCCTCAATGGAGCGGATGATACCCGAGACCGTCTGACCCGGGCTGAATTTTTTTGCGTTCTGTTCCCAAGTGCCCAACAGCTCTCGGTGAGTCAAACATACCCTGCCCTCGTTGTCTGTGCCGCGCACCGCGACAAACAAATCATCTCCGGCTTTGATGCGGTCGGACGGATGCGAAATGCGCGAGACCGAGATGCTGTCGATGGGCAGCAACGCCACGATACCGCAACCGATGTCACAAAACGACCCGAAGTTTTCGTTGTGGGTTGCGATTGCGGGGATGATGTCGCCGGGTTCGAGGTGGGTTATGTAATCCTTCATGCACTCTTCCTGCGCGCGTTTTCGGGATAAAGTCGCCACCGCTTTACCCTCGCGCTCGGCAAATCCCGTAATTTTAAAGCAGACCGGTTTATTGACCCGCGAAATCACCGCAATATCCTTGACCTTGCCCTCCGCGATGCCGAGCGCCGCATCTTCGCGCGCAATGATTCCCCGCATGCAGCCCAAATCCACCGTCAGGTCATGGTCGCGATCACACATCACCGCACGCGCCTCAATGGTACGGTTGCCGCTTAAAGCCCATTCCAGTCCGCTGCGTGAAAAAAGTGCCGCCCGATTCTGCGGTGTGTTAATCAACTGTCCCTCGGGATAGAAATTCCTCATAATGTACACCTCCGTCATATTCTCAAGAAAATATATGACGGGATGTCCCAACTCATAACCGATAAAAAGAATTAGGCCGCTCCTGCGGCCCGATTCATATTTGGTTTATCATTAAAGTAAACCGAGTTTTTGATATACCGATTGAATGAATTCCGTTTTCCCTTGCGTATAGGAACTTCTATTGTCAGGATTTTGATTTGCGAGTTTGATTTTTAACTCGGAATATTGTTTTACTTCTTCAGGGTGGGCGTTTAAATAATCGCGAAACCCAATGCAGCGTTTGAAGTCAATATTGCCCGGTTCGTAGCAATGGATATGATGCAATGAAATCTCATTCCCTCTGCGTAAAACGAAAAGATAAGGGTCGTTATCGAGCTTTTGTAACCCGCAGTTATCATAACCTGCGTGCGTCATCGCTTTAATATTCATCTTTGAAAAAGACTTTACAACAACCGCAATATCGAGAATCGGTTTGGCCATGATTTCTCGTATAGAAGTACTGCCGATATGTTCAGTATCAATAACATTGTCTTTCAAAATTTCTTGAATTTTTACTTTGACCTTTAAAAATTCTGTTTCCCACATGGGGTCATGAGGAAGTAATTTCACTTTATATCTCTCAACACCTTGCATGTTCATTCTCCTCCGAATAGCAGGTGTTCGTTCAACCACTTTGCCACGCCGTCGTTATCGTTGGTGTCGCAGATTTCGTCGGCAGCCGCTTTGGTTTCGTGCAGGGCGTTATCCACCGCCACGCCGATACCCGCGCCTTTTAACATTTCCACGTCGATATCGGAATCGCCGAACGCGACCGTCTGTTTTAAATTAATCCCCAGTTTCTCGGTGATTTTTGTCAGCGCGTTCAGTTTGTCTGCGTCTTTGTGCGTAATCAACGCCGCCGTCGGAGATGGAAACAAATTCATCTCCGCTCCGATGCAGTCGGAAATGTCATAACCTTC
>CAZTDA010000169.1:0-5222 GCA_964612155.1 uncultured Eubacteriales bacterium
CGCCGGTACTTGCGCCGATATCGGCGGCGGTAAGACCCAAGACATCGATTTGAAACGCATCGAGCGCCGCTTGAAGCTTATAACCCCCGCGCCCTACGAAGTCACTGCCGCTTTCGCATTGAATCACAACATCATCTGAGAGATCATCCGACGGTTTTGCAACCGGTTTTCCGTTTGCCGTCACTTTTCCCGATTTAATCAGCACCTGCGCCTTTTGTCGGCTCGCAGCAAGCCCTTTTTGAACCAATAACACATCGGCTCTCATTGTAATTTACCGCATTCGGCTTCCGCAAGCAGCCGTTGCCGAATGCTCTCTTCGTCGAGGCCGTATTTTTTTAATTGGCTTGAAATGCTGGCGTGAGTGACAAATTCGTCCGATACGCAGACCTGCGTGAATACACCTATAAAACCGCGTTGCTGCAATTGAAATAAAAACTCTTCGCCGACCGACCCGGCATGTACGGCTTCTTCAAAAAACAGGATTTTTTGATAATTCAAGGCCTTAGTAATCGCCTCTTCTTCGATGGGCTTTATCCGGACCAGTTTAACAGCGGGCACAATTCCCCTGCTTGCGTTAATCACATTGACCCCGACGCGCCCGTAACCGATGGCAAGAATATTGCCGTTACACAATTCGCCCTCGTGCTCGTTGATTTTTTGAATCCCTCTCGGATAGCGGATGACCACAGGCCCCGAAATATTGACCGCTTGATTAAGACATTGATGAAGTTCGTTAAAATCCGCCGGAGAAAATACTGTGAATCCCGGGATGCTGTTAAAATAGGCGATATCGAATAAGCCCTGATGCGTCTCGCCGTCTACACCGACCAGCCCCGCCCTGTCGACGCAAAAGATCACATGCAGACCGGCGATGGCCACATCGTGAATGAGTTGATCATAACCGCGCTGCAAAAAAGTGGAATAGACCGCGAACACCGGGATCATGCCGCCTGCGGCAAGACCGGCGCAAAAAGTCACGCCGTGCTGTTCTGCGATTCCGACATCGTAAAAACGGTCGGGAAACTGCTTTGAAAACGCAAGCAGCCCGGTTCCGGTGCACATCGAAGCCGTTACCGCGCAGATGCGTTTGTCCTTTTCGGCAAGCCGACACACGGCTTCGCCGAAAGCAGCCGAAAAGTCCAGTTCGGGCGGCTTAATTGCGGCGCCGTTTTCGATGATGAACGGAGCGGTTGAATGAAACTTCGTCGGATTGTCTTCCGCTACCGTAAAGCCCTTGCCCTTTACGGTAATGCAGTGCACCACCACCGAGGTCTCAAGCTTTTTTGCGCGTTCAAAAACCGTCAGAAGCTGTCCGACATCGTGACCGTCCACAGGGCCGATGTATTTGATGCCCATATCGGAAAAGATGGTGCTTTTTGCGATGATGCGCTTGAAGATATCTCTGATCTTTACCGCAAATCTAAACAGACCTTTACCGATCAAAGGCGTCCCTTTTAAAAAGCGTTCGATAAGATCCTTAAAATTAAAATAGCTGCGTCGGGAAGTCAAGGCGGCGAGGTGTTTTGCCATGCCGCCGATGTTTTTTGAAATCGACATCTCGTTGTCGTTTAATACAATGACCACCTTGTCACGGGACTGTGCTGCGTTGTTGAGCGCTTCATAAAAAATGCCGCCGGTCATTGCGCCGTCGCCAATTACGGCAACCACTTGCCCGCTTTCTCCGTGCAGACGTTTTGCGGTAGACAACCCCAGCGCGGAAGAGAGCGCGGTGCTGCTGTGCCCGGTGACAACCGCGTCATATTCGCTCTCTGACGGGCGCATAAAGCCCGAAATGCCGTCCTCTTTGCGAATCGTATGAAAGCGCTCTTTTCTGCCGGTGAGCAGCTTGTGGGTATAACACTGGTGCCCGACATCAAAAATGATGCGGTCCTCTTTGCTGCAAAAAACCTTTTCGAGGCAGCATGTCAGTTCGACCGTGCCCAAATTCGAGGCCAAATGACCGCCGTTTTTTGAGACGACCTCCATAATCTCGCTTCGGATTTCACCGCACAACTGTTCTAGCTGCTTGTTATTGAGCGGCTTTAGGTCTTCGGGTGTATTTATTTTACAGAGCAATCCGTCGGGAATCATTTTTTCTCCGTTTCCAATCAGTTTTTGCGCGTGAGCAGATAAGTTGCGAGTTCTGCCAGAAACGCACTATGCAGCGCATTGGCGGCTTTTACAGCGTTATCTGTCAAGTCCGCCGCAACCGCTTTGGCCTTTTTAATGCCGAGTTCAAAGACAAACGTGGATTTGTTATGGACGTTATCGCCGTTCGTCGGCTTTCCGAGCAGTTTTTCATCCCCGCAGATGTCGAGGATATCATCGGTTATTTGAAACATCCGTCCCAAGTTTTCGCAATATTCATCCGCAAGCCGAAGCGTCTTTTCATCCCCGCCCGAGGCAATCACGCCGATTCTGCCTGCGGCTTTAATGATCGCACCGGTCTTTTTGGCTTGCAATAAAGACAATTCATTTAAATTTAACCGCTTGCTCTCGCTTTCGAGGTCATAGTTCTGACCGCCGACCATGCCGTTGATTCCCGAGGCACAGGCAAGTTCCTTCAAACAGGCGCAAACTATTTCAGCAGACATTTTTGTAAAATCCGACTGATTCAAAACCGTTTCAAAGGCATAATTCAACAACCCGTCACCGGCCAACAATGCCTGCCACTCCCCGAATTGCTTGTGCGTCGAGGGTTTCCCGCGCCGCAGATCGCTGTTGTCCATGCAGGGCAAATCGTCGTGAACGAGCGAATAGGAATGGATATATTCCAGCGCGGCTGCGAATGGATGGATCAGAGCTTCATCTTTTCCCGACAAAGTAAAGAATTCGAGCATCAACAGCGGTCGCAGGCGTTTTCCCCCATTTTGCACGCTGTACGCCATCGCTTCTGCGGTCGTTTGGTTGTACGGCTCCGCTTTCGGCAGATACCGCAGTACCGCCCGGTCTGCATTTTCCGATTTTTGCTTTAATTGTTTGATAAATTCAACTTCAGTCATTTGTTTGCTCCGTTTTTGCAATGCGCTCCTTGGCTGCTTCAAGTGCCTGTTTGCATTGCGCCGCCAGTTTTGCGCCTTCTTCATATAGGGAAATGCCCTCGTCAAGCATCACATTTCCCGCCGAAAGTAGTTTGTTGATTTCTTCAAGCCGTTTTAAGGCCTCTTCAAAGACAAATTTCTTCTCGCTCATCAATGTTCCTCTTCCCGAACACGGCACGGCACTTGGCCGTCGTGAAATCTTAAGTCAAAATCTTGTTTGCTTTTCATCTCTTGCGCACTTTGAACGGGCTTCCCATCCGAAACGGCGATTGCATAACCGCGCAGTAAAGTTGAAACCGGCGACAAGGCCTCGAGTTTTTCGCATTGGCGCAACCATTGCTGTTGCTTGACGGATAATAATGCATATAAAGATGCGTTCAAATCAACGTTGATTCTGTTTTCATAATCGCCGATCAATGCGTCAACTGCCCTCGCGGTATCGGCGGAAAGAGAATCGATCGCTCTGTTCACCTCACGCCAATCGGGAAAAATGAGTTCGGCGGCTGCGGTCGGGGTTGCCGCACGCATCGAAGCTGCGATGTCGCAGAGCGTGTAATCAATATCATGCCCAACTGCGCTGATAATCGGAATGCCGCTTGCCGCGACCGTGCGAACCAGTTCCTCGTCGTTAAAAACCCAAAGGTCTTCGTCCGAACCGCCGCCCCGTGCTAAAATAATCACATCGACATTGGTATTTTGCAGCTTTTTTAATGCGGAACAGATCTGCGAAACCGCTTGTTCCCCCTGCACTGCCGTAGGAAGCAATTGCAGCTCACAAAGCGGCCAGCGGCGTTTCCAGACCGAAATAACATCGTGATACGCGGCTCCCGAGGCCGAGGTGATGACCACCGCCCGATTCGGATAATGCGGCATCGGCAGTTTTTTTGCCTCATCAAATAAGTGCTGAGCGTTTAACTTATCAAACAGCTTTTTTAGCGCTTCTTTGGCTGCGCCTGCGCCGTTCGGAGAAATATTATCCACATAAATCTGGCAGTTGGAGTCCCGTTCAAACAATGAGACCTTGCCGTTAACGATCACCGCAAGCCCGTCGGCAGGCATAAATTTAAGCCGCTTGGTCTGGGGGGCGAACATCACGCACTTGATGGCGCTGTTTCCGTCTTTAAGCGTGAAATAAAGATGTCCCGTTTTAAAATGGCGTGTAAAATTGGAGATTTCGCCGGTCACAAAAACATTGCGCAGCAAATCGTCGCTGTCCATAACCGCTTTAAGATAGGTGTTCAGTTGTGTTACAGTCAATGCAATACTCACAAAACACCCTCCTTGATTGCGGTTAAAACAGCGGTACCGACCGCGTTGTCGGTGCAAAACGGCACCGGGGCAAACAGTGTTCTGTCGCAGTCAAGTTTATTGCGGATAATGCTGTTGGCAGCAACTCCGCCGCAATACACAATTTTGGCGTTTGGCCGCGCTTTGGTCAGTTCGTTTGACAAGTCCGCAATGCTTAGGCCTACATAATCCAAACAGAATCTTGCGATATCTTCCGGACTGTCTGTATTATACCGTTCTTTGCATAAATTTTCAATACCGGACAGACAGACCCTGCCATCCTTGATCGGTGCTTTCCGGTTGAAGGTTCGGCTGCTTTTCAGCGCAAGCTGTTCGAGTTCGGGGCCGCAGGGAAATTTTAAGCCGAGCATCACACCTACGCGGTCGATGGCCTGTCCTGCGCTGATGTCCGCCGTGCCGCCGACAAGCGTGCAGGTGATGATCTTATTTTGATCCGGACGCACCAAAACACACTCAAGCGTACCGCCCGAGAGATGAAATGCATAAAATTCCTCTTTTAACAGCGGCAGTTGATCCAATCCGAAAGCAGCTGCGGCAATATGTCCGGCTTGATGCGAAAACGCGTGGCAGGGCACGCCCAAAACCGACGCCATGGATCTTGCCATCGCCTCGCCGACCTTAAAGCACGGCATGTAAGAGTCGTCACAGTCCCTCGGAGCATTGCTATAACCGATTGTATGAATATCGGTGCAGATACCGAGCTTTTCAATCACTTCCGGCAGCTGCTTTATATGCAAAAAGACCGCGTCACTTTGGCGCAGTCCCTTTTCACCCTCTTTGACAGGCAGTAAAAGACGACTTTGTACAAGGCCGTGGCTTTGTTCAAAGCCGCCCGTAAGCACTGCGGCAGAAGTTGTATAATTGCTGGTATCC
>CAZTDA010000170.1:0-5219 GCA_964612155.1 uncultured Eubacteriales bacterium
GGGTATGGCGGAATTGGCAGACGCGTATGGTTCAGGTCCATATGCTCGCAAGAGTATGCAGGTTCAAGTCCTGTTACCCGCACCACTAAAAGAACGCTAATTTTGATACGATGAGTAGCAAAGTCAGCGTTCTTATGCTATCGGCAGGAAGTTTATATTGGGAGAAAACAATGAAATATTATAAGAAGATTATCGGAGAGCACTTATATCTTTCACCCGTCAACTCGGATGAAGTTGATACTTATTTAAAATGGATGAATGAGGATAAAACGCTCGCAGTAAATTTCGGCCAATATCCTCTGATGGTTTCATCAAAAAGTGATTTGAATTGGCTTTATGAACCGCCCAAAAATATGCACCGTTTTGCAATCGTGCTTCTTGAAAACGATACGTTGATCGGAAGTATAAGCCTTCATAACATAGACCATCTAAACCGTAACGCCTATATCGGTATTTTTATCGGCGGTGAGGAACACAGAAGCAAAGGTTACGGCGCGGAGGCGATTCGCCTAATTCTTCATTACGGATTTAATACAATGAATCTGCATAGCATAAATCTCACTGTTCATGCTGACAATTATGCGGGTATCTCATGTTATAAAAAAGTAGGATTTCGAGAAGTCGGGAGATTGCCCGAAGTGCTTTTTATTGACGGTAAATATGTGGATAAAATTTATATGAGCATAATGGAGCATGAATTTGCAAACAGTAACCGCACATAACGATAATAATCCTGAAATTTGCCCCACAGCGATCTAATCTGCACAGAACGATTGAAACACCTTTCCCTTAAAAGAAATGTATCCTGTTTCAAAATTATCAGCATTTGACCAAAAAGACACCGGTCTTCAAAGAAGATTTGCTGTCTTTTTGGTATTTTTCACTTTTCGCTTTTCGTTTTTCTCTCCTCTTTAAATTCAACCTCCGGTTGAATTTCACCAACAACCTCTCTCTTGCGGAGTACAGCAGGTCTTGTTATGATAGGTTCAAACAAAAGGAGGGCGATGGATATGTTTATTTCTAAAAATCTGAAACGCTTACGGCGCGATGCGGGGCTGACGCAAGAAGAACTTGCGCAGCGTATCGGCGTGACCGGGCAGGCGGTCAGCAAATGGGAGCGGGACGAGTGTTATCCCGACATCACATTGTTGCCGAGGTTGGCCAACTGTTTTGATGTAACCGTGGATGAACTGCTGGGAATGTCGGAGATCAAGGGAAAGATGTGGGACATATTTGCGCGGGCGAATACATTACAACAAGAGGGCAAATACCATGAAGCCGCAGCCGTTTACGACGAAGCGTTAAAAACCTTTCCTGCCGACCAAGGGTTATCGGCAGGACGGGCGGAAGCGCTTGCCATGGCAGGAGAAGAAATTGACAACGCCATCGCAATCTATGAACGCCGTTTAGAAGAGGGTTTAAACGATCACTCCCGCAGCGGTGTGGTCGCGGTACTGTGCTTTCTTTATAACAGCGCGGGAATGCCCGAAAAAGCCCGGACACTTGCCCGCCGCAGACCTCACGCCCGTGACAGCCGAGAGCTGTTGCTGCCGAATTTTCTTTCTCAGCCCGAACGGGACGCGTATCTGCGCACGCATCTTCCGGGCATCCTGACGGCAATTTGTGAACTTATCGGCGACAAAACAATCACAAACGAAGAGCATCTGCGGCAGACCGTTCTCGGAACATACAGTGCCCCGGTTTCTCCCGCCGATGCAGCCGCCAAAATAGCCGCATTCCTATCTAGAAATTAAATCCGATTTAAAAACCATTTACGTTGAAGGCGGCAATTCTCGATAGAGAGTTGCCGTTACTTTTTTTGTTTCAATGTCGCTTCTCAATGTGTTTGTTTTATGTTATAATTATCAAGGTTTTCGCCGCAAATTCACCCATAATGTTACACATTTCGCCATTAATCCCAAAAAAGTAACCGATATGTAACCGCAGAATGGTAAAATATGATCATTCGGGTAAAAGCCCTCTCCGTCACTTATACCGTAAGAATCCAAACCGCAATAATCACTTCTCAATTAATAAGCTTTTTGGAGAGTCGAATGAGAAAATACATTTATAAAGAACAGGGACAAGGGCTTGTCGAATACGGATTGATCATCGCCATGATTGCGTTGGTGGTCATCATTGCTTTGGGCATATTCTCCGGGCAAACCGGGGTGATGTTTAACCAAGTGACCGAACCCGATTCGGAAAACACGGTCTATTTAATCACGACCGCCGACGGAATTTATGTTTTAAACGCCACCGGTCAGCTCAAAGGACCGTATACAGGTTCGGCAACGGACATTATGATCCCCTATACCGTGAACGGATACACCGTGAAACAAATTCAACAGGATGTTTTTAACGGCAAAAAACTGACCTCCGTCGTTTTTGTCGAAGATGCTCAGATAACCCGCATTCATGCCAGAGCGTTTAATGACAATCAGTTGACCAACATCACCCTGCCGGCCGGTTTGCAGAGAATTGACCTCTGGGCATTCAGAAATAATCAATTGACGGAAATCTCATTGCCCTCAACCATGCAGACCATCGAACAAAAGGCCTTTTCCGGCAACAACATCACCAAAATCACCATCGGCAGCAACGTCTCCACCATCGGAAACAGCGTCTTCGACAACGACAACGAGGGCTTCAAAGCCGCCTACGCCTCAGGCGGTGCAGGCACCTATGTGTATACTGACGGTCACTGGTCGAAGCAATCATAAACAAGACCAATATTTTTTTATAAGTTCAAACTCTTTATCATTATCGATAAGGGGCTTGTTTTTTTATACTTGTGATATAGCGAAGTTATGATTATATTTCAATATAAATGGGCTATATCGTTGCTTTTTTCACTTTGATTGAATCTTGATTCCATATAAAATCACATGTTGATTCATTTGCTGTGTTAAAAACAAGAATATCATATTAAAATGGCCATACTATGAAAGAAAATTAATTATTTGTAAGGAGCGATAAAAAATGAAGAGGTTGATCTGCGCACTGCTCATATTGATGTTGGTCTTTGGCCTTTCGGCTTGCAGTTGCAGCAGCACTTTAAAACAACCGTCGGGTGTCTCAACGCAAAGCTCTATGTCTTCGGCAAATGCTTTGCAGGGAAGCCGAGCTCAAATCACTGAGACTGTACTGGTAGATGAAAAGGGAATTAAAATCACCGCAAAAAGTTTGGATACCGATACTTTGTTCGGTGCACAAATCAAGGTTCTGATCGAAAACAATTCCGGCAAGGATCTGACATTTCAAAGCAGGAACGCATCCGTTAACGGTTATATGACAGAGACCGTGATGTCGGTTGACGTTGTGAACGGAAAGAAAGCCAATGATACCCTCAGTTTCACCAGTTCTGATCTGGAGGCAGCCGATATCAAAACCATTGCCGATATGGAATTTTCTTTTCATGTGTTTACAACCGACAGCTGGGATGATTATCTGGATACCCCGCAGATCAAATTGAAAACCGCGGCGGCCGACACATACAATTATGTGTTTGACGACAGCGGCGAGGTTGCATATCAAGGCAACGGCATTAAGATCGTGGTAAAGGGATTGGCGAACGCGTCCTTGTTTGGCCCCGGTATTGTCGTTTATATTGAAAACAACGGCAACAAAAATATCACCGTGCAAGTGCGTGATGTATCCGTCAACGGCTTCATGATAGAGCCGATCTTCTCATCCGATGTGATGCCGGGCAAACACGCGATCGACGAAATCACATTTATGAGTACGGATTTGGAAGATAATGCAATCACAACGATTGAAAAAACAGAGCTTTCTTTTCATGTGTTTAACATAGATACAATGGATACCATCGTGGACACCGAGACCGTGACCATTACGTTTTAGAGCGAACGAAACCCACGCAAACGGGAAACCGAGCCCGCATGCAATCGCTTCACTTGATGTTAAAAACGATATTATAAAGCCCTTGAAATCCTGATTTCGAGGGCTTCTTTTTATGTGAAAGTGAAAAGGATGATTAGTTGCAATTACATCAAGCAGTAGTTATAATTGGAAATTAAATCTCAGTTTATCATCGCAGGAGGAAAAGAAATGAGCAATGAATTGGTAAACGCCATAAAAAGACAAACAAATTACCTTTTTGAAAGTGCAGACATTATGCTGCAAACATGCAATATGGATTTTATTCTGTGTGATTTTCCGGTATGGAAACATGCATATCATCTGCTTCATTCCTGCGATCAATTTTTTATTAATCCCAATGACTATATTGAACCCGATTTTCATATTGCCGGTTTAAACTCCTTAAATGAAATGAGCCAAAAAGTGCTTACAAGAGCGGATTTATTACAATACCTTGAAACCGTGCGTAATAAAATTATGCTGTATATTGATTCGCTTACAGACGATATGCTGTGTGAAGTTCCGCCAAACTGTAAAAGCAACAGATTGTCGTTAATTCTTTCACAATATCGCCATTTCTACGCGCATTTGGGAAACATCAATGCGACAACAATAATAGAAACGAATAAGTGGCCGCGTGTTGCAGGGGGCTCCATCCGTGAAGGGTTATATGAATAGTTCGTTTCGTTTTATATAACCTTCTTATATAATTCTCATGACATTACAGCTTATATCCCGGAATCCGGAAGACGTTCTCTATTATCATACACCTGAATATATGTCTATCCCCAAAGCTCTCGTAACCGCCCGCTGATTTTGAGGGCTTCTTCTTTGCTGTTCGCATTGACCTCGCAGACGATTCACGCTAAATCATGTAAACCATTGAGCAAAAGCCTTTCCCGGCAACAACATCACCAAAATCACCATCGGCAGCAACGTCTCCACCATCGGAATCGCCGTCTTCGGCAACGACAACGAGGGCTTCAAAGCCGCTTACGCCTCAGGCGGTGCAGGCACCTATGTGTATACTGACGGTAACTGGGCGAAACAGTAATAAGCAAAATCAAAATCTTTTCTTATAAAACAAATGTAAACTCCTAGCCGTTATATCGGAAAGGGGTTTGTTGCTTTTCTATCGCGCTTTATGTTATAATTTGGATAATGCATGGCAAAGGAGGTTTGTTTGATGAAAAAAGCCCTTTTATTCGGTTATGTCGTCTTTTTATTGTGCATCACCGTAATTCCGGTTTCCGCAACTCCTCAGTCCAGATCGCGAAATCTTTTCAACTGCAGTATTCAAAACGCTCCCGAAAATGCCTCATATGCGGATATCTTAA
>CAZTDA010000171.1:0-5214 GCA_964612155.1 uncultured Eubacteriales bacterium
CGATGGGCATCCTCCGTCTTGACCTTTGCGTTCAATATGAAAAGCAATTATATTTGCAAGAGTTATTAAAGCTCTGCACAAATTCATTTTATCAATTTTTTAATGTAAAACCTATTGTCACACTTGCAATTCCATCTGCCAAAGAACGTATTTATGCGTTGCACGCATTGAATTTTGAGCCGTACGACTGGCCGAATTCAACACGCCAACACTACTGGGCAGATCAGAAGGAGTAAAAACAGTAAAACAAAATCCCCGGCAGCAAATGACTGTCGGGGATTCATTTATCTTAGGGATAATTAAAACGCGATCTTTTTATATTGATCCATCACCGTTTCAATGATGCCGAACCGTTTGATCTTTTTTGACGTGTTCTTGACGAATTCCTCTTTGCGAACGATGGTAACGGTCATGCGCTTGTAAGCGGGCACGATCTGGTTGACTTCTTCTACGGCCGCTTCGAGTTTGGCCTTGACCTGTTGGTCGGTGTAGCCGGGGCCGTATTCTTCAGTGAACTTTTCCTCTTCGGGCACAACGATGGCGACGATATCGTAATCGCGTTTGCGCTCGTTCAGGATGCCGACGATGACGCTCTCTTTGACAAACGGGTTGCGCGCCAAATAGGTCTCAAGCTCCTCGGGGAAGACGTTTTTGCCGTTGGCGGTGACGATGACGTTCTTCTTGCGTCCGGTGATGTGCAAAAAGCCCTCGTTGTCAATATAACCGAGGTCTCCGGTATACAGCCAACCGTCGCAAATAATTTCTGCGGTCAGTTCGGGTGCGTTGTAATATCCGAGCATCACGTTCGGACCTTTATAGCGGATTTCACCGGTGCCGTCGGGGCCGGGATTAAAAATCTCAAGCTTGCCATCCGGCGGGGCGAGTCCTGCGGAATCGTCTTTGTAATAATTATTACGGTTCAACGCAGCAATCGGAGCGCATTCGGTCAAGCCGTAGCCCTGAATGGCGTGGATGCCGAGGTCGCGCAGTCCGGCCATAATCTGCGGGTCAACCGCAGCGCCGCCCGAGATCAGCATGCGCAGATGTCCGCCAAAGGTGCTGTGGATATCTTTAAACAGCTTTCTGGACATATCAATGCCGGTCTTTTTCATGGCGTTGTTCAGCTTAATGGCCTTTTTCAAGGTCTCCGCTTTGCCTTTTTTCTCGGCGCCCTGCCAGATCTTTTTGTACATCGATTCGATTAAAATCGGTACGCACAGCATCATCGTGACCTTGGCTTCCTGCATATTCTTGGTGATATAACGCAGGCCCTCACAGTAAGCGATGGTACTGCCGCGGTAGATCTGACACAGATAGCCGCAGGTGCATTCATAGGTGTGGTGCAGGGGCAGAACGGAAAGGAAAATATCTTTGTCGTCTATGTAGCACATCATACACATCTGCATCAAGTCAAAGCAGATGTTGGTCTGCGAGAGCATAACGCCCTTCGAGACGCCTGTCGTGCCCGAGGTAAACAGCAAAATTGAAAGCGCGTCCGGATCAATCGGAGCGTTTAGGTATTTTTCTTCACCGTTCGCAATCATCTTTGCGCCTTTTTCAATAAAGCCGCAAAGCTGCGAGAAGGGGATTTTGACCACGCCGCGAATATGTTCGATCTTCGGGGTGACGGCTTCGGAATAAACGATCAACGCCGCCTGAGACAGGTTGACAATGTTTTCAATTTCCTCGGCGGGCAGTTCCTTGTCCACCGGCACAATCACGCCGAGCCCGCAGACAGTGGCCATATAAGTAATCGCCCACTCATAGCAGTTTTCGCCGATCACGACAATGCGTTTACCGCCGTAGCCCAAATCCCATAAAGCCGTACCCAACCCCTCGACATCCGAGCGGAAACGCTTGTAGCTGATGGGCTTATACACGCCGCCGTCGCTGTCTTTTGTTAAGAAGGCGGTATGGTCACTGTAAATCTCCACACTGGAGCGCATCATCTGACGAATATCCGTGATATAGCGTACCTTATGATTTCGTTTACTCTTCATCGGTTCATCCTCATTTCGTTCAATTCGCGAAAAAACATAGTTTCATTTTCATTTTACAACAAAGAAAAAGGAAATGCAACCCGAAAACGAAAGAAGGGACGGATAATTCCGTCCCGCTTTTTTAAAATGATTACTCAACAGCGACGCGCTGATACAGCCGCGTGCTTAGACAGCGCGTGTAACCTTGTTGGAACGCAGGCAGCGTGTGCAGACGTGAACCCGTTTCGGGGTACCGTCAACAATGGCCTTGACACGGCGCACATTGGGCTTCCAAGTTCTGTTGGAACGTCTGTGCGAGTGGGAGACCTTAATCCCGAACACCAATTCTTTTCCGCAGATATCACATTTCGCCATATATGGTCATCCTTTCTTGTTCGCGAGGAATAAAATTGCATACAGCATGTAAAAAGTGGCCACTCATTAAAATCGCTGTCCGACAGGTTGTTACCCGTTAACAGCCCGTCTATTTTAACATAGAAAGGGCGATTATGCAAGCGGTTTTGCAAAATATTTCGCAATAATTTTTGGGAAATAGGTTGACAACTGTGTACCCGTCTGTTATACTGCAATCAGGTTGACAAATGTGTACCAAATTATTTTCATGTATTTAAAGAATTTGCGGAAGGGAAGTCCTATCAATGAATCTCTCAGACGGCGAATGGAAGTTAATGAATCGGCTTTGGCAGGATGCGCCTTATACCATCATGCGGCTGACCGAGGCGCTCAAGCCCGAAACCGGCTGGAGCAAGCATACGGTGATCACCATGCTTGCACGGCTTGAAGCCAAAGGCGCGGTGCGCCACGAGGAGGGCGAGCGCGCCAAACGGTATTATCCGGCGGTCAAGCGCGGCGAAATCTCGGCGGCGGAGACCGAGAGCTTTCTCTCACGGGTTTATAACGGACATCTGGGCGGACTGGTGAACGCCATGGTCGATCAAAAAGCACTTTCAAAACAAGAGATTGACGAACTCTACGAAATCTTGAAACGGGCGGAGTCAACGGAAGGGAGGTCATAATATGACACAACTGCTGATCACATCCTCGATTTTAATCATCATCGTCGCCATATTGCGGGTTGCGCTCAAAAACAAGCTCTCTCGGCGGATTCGTTATGCGTTGTGGGGGCTGGTCGTGCTGCGCCTGCTGCTGCCGTTTTCACTGTTCACAAGCCCGATTTCGGCAGTGGACGGCAAGACAACCGCAGTGGTGCAGAGCATCACGCAAAACACCCGGATTGCGGTGCAGCCCAAAGAGCTCTATTCGCTCGAGGAGTACGCGCAGGAAAACAACATCCCACTCGAACAGGCGCAAGTCGAAGTGAAAGCAGCCGACCTCGAAGCGGCCTCAATCGAACGGCAGACAGTCCCGCTTCAGACGCTGTTAAAATGGATTTGGGTCGGCGGCGCGGCAGCTGCGGCGGTCTGGTTTTTTATTAAGAATACGGTGTTTTATATCAAACTCCTATCCGTGCGAATTCCGGTTATAACCGATTGCAAACTGAAAGTTTACCGAGCTGATTTTTTGCATTCGCCGTGTTTGTTCGGACTGCTTAAACCTACGATTTATCTCAACGCAAAAGCGCTTGCGGACGAGAACACGACAAAAAGTGTATTGACGCATGAGTTGTGCCATTATCAACACGGCGACAACTTCTGGTCGTTCGTGCGCTGTATTTTGCTCGCGGTCTATTGGTTCGACCCGTTTGTCTGGATGGCGGCGGCGATGTCCAGAACCGACTGCGAATTGGCCTGCGACGAGGCCGCCGTCAAAAAACTCGGCGAGGAAAACCGCATTGCCTACGGCAAAGCGCTCGTCGGGATGATTGAAATCAAACAGGCGCCCGTGGGCTTGACCTGCGCGGCGACCACGATGGTATCGGGCAAAAACGGGATTAAGGAGCGTGTGAAGATGATTGCGGATAACCGCAAAACGCGGGCATGGGCAGCAGTGGTGTTGGCGCTTATCATGGTGCTAACCATCGGCTGCACCTTCGGCACAACCGTGCAAAAAGAACCTGTCACCGCTTCCGAAATGACTTTCGCGAGCTTAAAGCTCGGTATGACAACGGACGAGATAAAAGAACTGTTGGGTGAACCCCAGACCACGCAGGAAACGAAAGTGAGGGAAGATTCGCCTTACACTTATCTAAAATGGGAATACGATGGCCTAAAATTGGGATTTGCCTTTTCCGAAGCAAATGGTGATCATTTATTATCAAGCGTGACAGTTTCCGATGATTTATATCGTCTGCCGAGCGGCTTGAAAGTCGGCGTAAATTATGAAAAAGTACTCAAAACCTACGCCAAGGGTGAGGACTACGGCGAGACGAATTCTGATTATTCCGCCGACCTGATGATGTTCGATGCAGATGAAGACAGCAGCAGTTTATTCCGACTGATCACAGGCGACCCCGCCACTATCACAATGGTCTACCGCAACCTCGCCGACGACGGTCAGACCGGAAGCGGAACCGCTTATTTTTCAAAGACCTATGCGGGCGGAATGATCAATTACTGCTGGTACCCCTCGGATTCCGACGCATTTCTCGTATTATCGTTTATCTTTGACGAAAACGGAAAAGTTACCAAAATCAGTTTTGGCGACGCAGAAAAGATTCAAGTATCATGGCGGTCCGGTTATGTCGTAACGCCCGACGATATGGCGTTCGGCGATATTAAATTGGGTATGACGATGGATGAGGTCAAGGCGATTCTGGGAGAGCCATCTTTGACGAATAAGTTTAATTCAGATAATATTGCTAAAGAAAATAAAGCACAAAGGCCTTATCATTACGGAGATTTTTATCAATGGCGTTATGATAATGATCTTATGTTAAATTTCTACCGGTTCGAAAAAGGTGAGGATGCTGAATACAGGCTTGGCGGAGCAGCTATTTTAAGTGATAAATATACAATGCTGAATGGTTTAAAAGTGGGCTCAAAACTGATTGAAGTCGCGGATGCTTACGGCAAGGATGAGAGTTACGGAAAGAGTATTCCTGATTTTAAAAGCCCGGATATCATTCAAGACGGTTCCGAACAATCGGCTTTTTACCTCTATGGCGGATTTTTGCCGAGTGAATCAGGCGAAGTTCGTACTGAAGCCGTCGGAACCGCCTATATTATCAAATTCACAGACGAAACGGGAACAAATCGCTATATGATTAACTACGATTGGTGCCCTGAGGGCAGTTTCGGCTGGAGCGGCTGTTATA
>CAZTDA010000172.1:0-2616 GCA_964612155.1 uncultured Eubacteriales bacterium
AAAAATTCGAAAGGAACGGGTTCACGGTCGTCGAATGGGGCGGCGCGGAGATTGACTAAAATCATTTACATAAACATTTATCGGGAGGAATTGAGTTGAAAAAGATACTTCTGATTCTTTTAGTGATTGCCATGACCGTATGCGGTTGTGCTGTCCCGAACACCGAGAGTGTTCTTTCAGGAAATCCGAGTACACCGAACTCCGAAGCAATCTCTTCTCTGCCGTCGGTGACATCCGTACCCTCATCGGTGGTATCGTCGGTTCGGCAAGAACCCTCCGAACCATCAACTGTATCTGAGGACATCGGCGAGTGGATAACGCAAGCCGAATTTGATGGCTTCTATGAAAATGTTCTTCCGGAAGTTGTGATTTTGGTTTGCGGACAACAGGCATATGACCCCGACGATTACATCATTGACGAATTTGTCTATTATAGAGTGACAGACGAGAAATATGATACCGTTAATAAACTCAAATCAGAATTTGCAAAATATTTCACTACCGAATATATCGATGAAAATTTTGATTTATACTTTGAAGCCGGAGAGCCCTATAAAGAAAAAGACGGGGTTATTTATGTCTATAATAATACCATCGGAGCGACCAGTAAATTTGAAAATCATTTCTTATTTGAGGATATAATACAGGTCTTTTCAAATCAAGCCGAACCGTCATTATATTTTTATTTTGATATGGATTATTTTAATGGGAAATGGAAAATAAGTGATGTAAATTATGAAATTGTATATTCACATAATACCCCTACCCCTGCTATGAAACCTGTTATTTATCTTTATCCAGATAAGGTCACCGATGTGACGGTCAAGCTTTACTTGAAAGGCACGTTGGGCTGTACCTATCCGGCGTATCCGAAAGACGGATGGAAGGTCACGGCTTATCCCAATGGCAAGTTGATTGTTGATGGCGAGGAATACAATTATCTATTCTGGGAGGGCGAATTGAATACCGTTTTCACCTTCGACAAGGGGTTTTGCGTCAAGGGGGCGGACACGGCGGCGTTATTGAAAAATGCGCTCTCGGAAATGGGTTTGATTCCGAGCGAATATAATGACTTCATCGTCTATTGGTTGCCTCAGATGGAGAAAAACGCTTTTAACTTGATTTCGTTTGCCGATGTGGATTATACTGATCATGCGAAACTCGAGATCACGCCAAAACCGGATTCAACGCTTCGGGTGTTTATGATCTTTAAGCCGGTTGAAAAGCCGATAACAATTGCACCACAGTCATTTGAAAAATTCGAAAGGAACGGGTTCACGGTCGTCGAATGGGGCGGCGCACAGATTGATTGAACCCACAAAACGCATGAACAAAAATCCAAACCTCGGAGTGTATCCGACGATGATTACACCGTACAACAAAGACGGCAAAATCGACTTCGGTGCGGTAGACAAACTGGTCGAATGGTACTGGAATAAGGGCTGCGACGGCATTTTCGCCGCCTGCCAATCAAGCGAGATTTTCTTTTTGTCGCTCGACGAGCGTGTGGCATTGGCAAAGCGCGTAAAAGAAAAAGCCGATACCCTTGCGGCTGCCGATGGTTCACGCAAGGCCATGACGGTGGTCGCCTCCGGGCATATCTCCGACAGCTTTGCCGACCAGGTTAAAGAACTGACGCTGATCGCAAAGACCGGCGTTGATGCCTTGATATTGATTTCGAACCGATTGGACATCGACAATACCGGAGACGCAAAATGGATTTGCGATTTGACTTCGTTGATCGAAGAACTGCCGCCCTACATCGCGCTCGGGGTCTATGAGTGCCCCTATCCGTACAAACGGCTGCTCACGCCTGCCATGATTGAGGCCTGTATAAAAACCCGGCGCTTTACCTTTATCAAGGACACCTGCTGCGACGCAAAAATGATTGCGGCACGCAATAAGCAGTTGGATGGCACCGGCGTGAATTTGTTCAACGCCAACTCGCTGACGCTGCTGGACTCTTTACGCAGCGGAGCGGCGGGGTTCAGCGGGATCATGGGCAACTTCCACCCGCAGCTCTATTCGTGGTTATGCCGCAATTACAAAACACAGCCCGAGATCGCCGAAAAGGTACAGGCGTTTTTATCGTTGGCGTCGCTGACCGAGACGATGGCTTACCCCTGCACCGCCAAATACCACCTATCCGAATTCGAGGGAATCAAGATGGAATACACCTCCCGCGCACGGGATGTGAGTCAACTGACGGAGTATCAAAAGTCCTGCATTCGGCAAATGGGTTTGCTGGCAAGGGCGGTTTATTCGGATTTAAAGTAAACAGAATATTGCATGTATAATTTTAGGAGTGGTATTATGAAGTGGGTACAAGGGCTTTTTTTATCAACAATATTGTTTATAATAATTGTTCTTTCAGGGTGCGAAGCCACTTCATCCTCCAATATAAACTCACAGTATGATTTTCACCCCGGTATACCACAGTCCTCACCGTTGGTCGGACAAGAGCTAAATTTAAAATTTGAAAAAAGTGTTTATGCTGATGTCATCAGATTAAAAGGACGATTTGGACCGGATTGCCGAAATGACCCTTCGTGGTGGTATGTTTGGCCTTGTGAAATAGATCGATTTAATATAAGCGAATCGGAAATAAGCCAAACG
>CAZTDA010000172.1:2626-5195 GCA_964612155.1 uncultured Eubacteriales bacterium
CCAAAACATATGTTTATTCACTTGGAAGAAAAATTAATAGTATGAAAATCAAAGGTTTGCATGATTATGACAATAAATATTTTGTGGATGTTGAATTTGATATGTCGGATTTTAATTTAGACACAGCATATATTTACAGTTTGGATCAGTTTGCTTTGGAAGATAATCCTGTATTTACTGAAGATTTTGCATTTGGTTTTATTTATGAAGGAAAGACATCAATAACAATGGAAGCGAGTGCTTTAGCGAGCAAACAAGAAGCTTCTTCTTTTAACTAAAAATCTTGCAAAAACCGCGCGGCGTTTTGTGTCCGCGCGGTTTTTCGTTTAATCGTCCTCGGGGTCTGTTGTGAGATCGGGAAACAGATCCGTCAGGCCGTCGGCGCCGAGCGGCAATTTGTCCACTGTAGGCAATACGCCTGTCATTTCAGTGGCCAACCCGGTCGTGTTCATCGGATAAATTTCGATATTGCGTTCGGGACCGTGAGATTGAATACGCTTCTTCGGGTCTCTTTTCGGACCCTTTTTCTGATTGTTGTTCATTTAATCCACCTCTTTCGAAAGTGTTTTTTGACAGATCACGTTACTAGTGAGATCATTACTTTTGACCAAGATCATATTGATAATAGTATAGTGTGCGGCAAAGATCGCAGTTTATGAGATATCTCCAGTGAAGAGCAAAACAAAACGCGAACGCATATATACGCGTTTTTACTTTTATGCTTTTTCGCTGTAAATTGACATTTTAGGCTATACATGGTATGCTTTTCGAATACACTTCGGTGTAAAAAAAAGAAGTTGTATGGGAGATAAATTGATGAACACGTTTATAAAGCGCGTTTTCGGAATCTTTCTAGCTGCGGTGATTTGCTTTGGGATGATAAGCGGCTGCGGCTCGGTTCTTCCGAAAACAGCGAAAATCAAAACGCCGCTGGTGGCGGCGTATGATCCGTTCAGCGGAAACTTCAACCCGTTTTATGCCGAAGCGGACAATGATTATGATGTCGTCGGTATGACACAGATCAACCTTTTGACAACTGACCGCAACGGCGGTATTGTCTATAACGCCATCGAAGGTGAGACGAGACCTTTTAACGGCAACGACTACTTATACAAAGGACCGGCAGACCTGAACGTCACGATCAATGAAGACGGGACGACCACATACCGCGCCGAAATTAAAAAGGGACTCCTGTTCTCGGACGGCACGAAGCTGACGACGGATGACCTCATTTTTACTTATTATGTACTCTGTGACCCCTCATATATCGGCCCATTGACGCTGTCCTCTTACAATATTGTCGGCTTGCAAAATTACCAAACCCAGACCTCAGAAGCCGTATATGCCGAATATGAAGCTATGGCTGCGAGCATTTACGAAGCTGGTCCGAATCATGTACGGTCGGAATCCGATCACTGGACACAGGCACAGCAGGATCGTTTTTGGACAATTCTGAAACAGCTCTGGATGTCGGATATTCAGGGTTTTACCGATTACTTCGTTTCAGCGTATGCCAATGAATACGGTGAAATGATGCTCGGAAAAACCGCGGAGGAAATCGCCGCGAACGAAGGTCTGAAAATCGCATTCGGCATGGCCGCTTTGGAATTGGGCGGGATCGGCGAAGACGGTGTTTTGGGCACATTATCCGGTAAGACATTCGATATCAACAACGGTTTTTACCCCGCAATTGAAGATTTATATCATGAAGTATATGCCCGGTTTGAAGGCAATCCTCAGGCCTGGGCAGCGGAAACAGGTTCCGAAACCGATATTTTGGGTGCCGCATCAACTATGTTTATCCGTGAATTCGGCCCGCAGGATGAAAGCATGAACGGGCAAAGCGTCCCGAATATCGCAGGTATTAAAAAGTTTGACGACTATACCGTAGAAGTGACCACCTCCGGTTATGAGGCCTCGGCCGTCTACGCCATCTTTGATGTCTTTATTGCTCCGCTGCATTATTACGGCGACAAATCCCTTTATAATTATGACGAAAACAAATTCGGATTCTCTTTCGGTGATTTATCCGGTATTCAAGCAAAGACCTCCGCTCCAATGGGTGCAGGTGCATATAAGTATATGAAATATGAAGACAAGGTCGTCTTCTTTGAGGCAAACGGGAACTACTATAAGGGTTGCCCGAAACTACAGAATATCCAATTCAAAGAAATCAATGAAGCCGATAAAATTACTTCTCTCGCGGCAGGAACGGCGGATATCGCCAATCCGAGCGGCAGCAAAACCAATTTTGAGGCAATTCGGCAAATCAACGGCGGAGAGCCGGATGGCGCGGTCATCATTACCGAATCTGTCGATTATCTCGGTTACGGTTATATCGGCATGAATGCAGATACGGTCAATGTCGGCGGCAATCCGTCTTCAGAGGCTTCTGTGAATTTGAGAAAAGGCCTTGCAACCCTGTTTGCCGTCTACCGCGATGTAGCCGTTCAAAGCTTCTTCGGCGACTCGGCCTCGGTTATCAACTATCCGATCTCCAACACCTCCTGGGCCGCTCCGCAAAAATCGGACGCGGATTATCAGGTGGCCTTCTCGAAAGATGTTGAGG
>CAZTDA010000173.1:0-5190 GCA_964612155.1 uncultured Eubacteriales bacterium
GGTTTATCCAATGATATTTTATATGTAAAATCGGGAAGCCGCATCTTCAAGCGTCAATGGAAAATACGAGGTCATCTTGAAAGTGATGCGCCGACCGAACCCTCAACTCCGTATTATAATGATTGAATACATTTTGCTGATTAGACAATCACCTCCAAACCTTTGAATATATCCTTCTGCCGAATCAACAGGATCTCCTCCGGATTTTCAATTAATTTATGACCACCTCGCCAAAATGATGACGCACCTATATAAAGTCCCCGAAAAGGGGGCTTTTTTATGTAGTGCTTTTGTTGACATCAAACAAAAACGAATAAAATTCAGATTTTTTTAACTTTTGCTGTTGACAAATATGATCATTATGAATATACTGTTGCATATCAAGCAAAGACGCTGTGAGTGAAAACTCATTGCGCCTTTTTTGCTTTTTATAATTTCTGCATACCGATGTTTGCTGCATACCGATGTTTGCTGTATATGGATGTATGCCAATATCGTGACAACCGTTTACCGGCGTAAAAACATAAAAAGTAAACGGAGCCACTCATAAGAAGACAATGGTGTCGAATCGAAAAGCTTATGGCTTTTCTCGGTTTGGCTCCATGTTTTTTTGTTTAACGACAGCAAATGGGCATTCAGGGGGGATATGTTGATTTCCAAAATGGTAGACATGGTCGGCATTTCGCAGGCGAAATCATTGATCCGCTGTAAATGATATTTCGCTCATTACAAATAAGATCAGCGGAGAAAGGATTTGTTATGACAAAGTCGGGATTCTCTTCAGCTGTGGGAAAAGACACAAAAAAAGTTGCCGCAATCACTTTTCTCTTTGCAACAACCATTCTCATTATGATATCCGGTATCATATTGTGCGTTCTGAGTTTTGTCAACAACCTCAGTTTTCAGGTTATGGGTTCTCCGATTCACGGTGCCGTCTTCGGAGGAATCGTCGTTTTTCTCGGATTACGTTATTTTCTCTCAGTCGGAAAACTAAGGGCAGAAGTCTATAAAACAACCTCTCGCTTTTCATGGAGCAATTTCAGGAATTTAAAAAGTAAAAAAATAATATAACAGAAGGAAGAGGCGGTATTATGAGAAAATTTACAAAAGCGGTCAGTATAGCAGTATTGATTCTGCTATTGGTTTCAATCTTTACTGTCGGTGTTTCGGCACAGGCAGACCCAACCGGCGGCTCTTATGTGGCGACAACCGGTACGGAGACCCTGAACGATGTTGCGACAACTGCGAACAAAGCGTATTTCGGTTCAAACTATGTTTGGGTGATGATCTGCGGATTCCTGGTTTTCTTCTTCCAGTGCGGTTTTGCAATGGTTGAAACAGGGTTCTGCAGAGGCAAAAACGCAGCTCATACCATGACAATGAACTTCATGGTCTTCTTGGTCGGTGCAGTGGGTTATTTCCTCATCGGATTCGCGCTGCAAATGGGTGGTTCGGGCGGAAATGTGGCGCTGGGTTCGGGCGGCGGAGTGTTGAACTCCATGCTCTCGATCCCGGATTTAGGCGGTATTATGGGTTATAAGGGCTTTATGCTCAGCGGCACCTATGACGCCGGTGTTTATGCGTTGTTCTTCTTCCAGATGGTGTTTATGGATACAACCGTGACGATTCCGACCGGAGCCATGGCGGAACGCGTGAAATATTCTGCGGTCGTCGTCACTTCTTTCTTTATCTCCATGTTCTTATATCCGCTGTTCGGCAACTGGGTTTGGGGCGGCGGCTGGCTCGCAACTCTCGGATCCAATTTCGGTCTCGGACATGGAGTCGCTGACTTCGCCGGTTCCGCGGTGGTTCACTCAATGGGCGGTATGATTGCCTTAGCGGGTGCGATTGTCCTCGGACCCCGAATCGGCAAATTTAAAAAAGACGGAACGGCAAGAGCGTTCCAAGGACATAATATCCCAATGGCAATTATCGGAACAATCATCCTGTTCTTCTGCTGGTTTGCGTTTAATGCGGGCTCCACGCTGAACGCCTCCGACTTCCGGCTTTCCGTGGTCGCCACAAATACCATGGTTGCGGGTGCCATCGGCGGTCTGGTTGCGATGTTCTATATGTGGGCAAAGTACGGCAAACCCGATCCTTCCATGACGGCCAACGGTGCACTGGCGGGCTTGGTCGCAATCACGGCTCCCTGCGCTTTCGTCAATGCAATTTCGTCCTTTATCATCGGCTTAATTGCCGGAATTCTGGTTTGTGTTGCAGTTCCGTTTGTTGAAAAGAAATTGAAGCTCGACGACCCCGTCGGCGCGATTTCGGTTCACTGTATCAACGGTGTTTGGGGTGTAATCGCAGTCGGACTGTTTGCAGACGGCAAATACGGCGACGGATTGAACGGTGTCTCCGGTGGTGTTACCGGCTTATTCTATGGTGACGGTTCGCAGTTAGTAGCTCAATTGATCGCTGTTGCAATTCTTTTTATCTGGGGCTTCGGCGTATCGTTTGTGTTCTTTAAAGTTCTTGATAAGATCATGGGACTCAGAGTTTCTCCGGAAGATGAGCTTGAGGGCTTGGATATCCCCGAAATGGGCGTTTTAGCATATCCCGACCGTCAGATGCTCAGAACGGAATTGGATTATGACTCCCTGGATAACGCTGAGATCAAGCAACTTGCGAAATTCAAGAAAAAGAACATTTTCGGCAAGCCGAATCCTGCGGAGGTTATAGTACCTGTCAGTGTGGAGGCGGCAGTTCCGGTTGAACATGTGAAAAAGCCGGCGGCATCCGCTTCGGATATCAAGATCACAAAAGTAGACATTATCATCAAGCAGAGCAAGTTTGAGGTATTGAAAGAAGCCATGAATTCCATCGGAGTCACCGGTATGACGGTCACGCAGGTGCTCGGATGCGGCGTCCAAAAAGGCAAGACCGAGTATTATCGCGGTGTCGGAATCGAGATGAACCTGCTGCCTAAAGTTAAAGTTGAAATCGTGATCTCAAAAGTCCCAGTCAAGACCTTGATCGATACTGCGCAAAAGGTGCTTTACACCGGCAATATCGGCGACGGCAAGATCTTTGTCTATGATGTCGAAAACGTCATTAAAGTGCGCACGGGTGAACAGGGTTACGCGGCGCTCCAAGACGTGGAATAATCAATCATCAACAGTAACGAACTCTTATCATGAAAAACAACCCGCACAGACCTTTTGGCTGTGCGGGTTGTTTTGTGTTATAAATTATTTCGCGTGAGACATGACACCCATTCCGATCAACGACGCTTGAACCTCTGTTGTGTTCTTTTGTTCGCCGTAAAAGGCGTTCAGGTACATCTGTTTGATCTCGCTCATCAGCGGGTAGCGCGGATTGGCCGAGGTGCACTGGTCGTCAAAGGCCTGTTCGGTCATCGCGTCGAGTCGTGCCAAGAAGTCCGCTTCGTTCGCAACATAATCCCGAATGGTCGGTTTGATGCCAATATAGGCCTTCAACTCGTCGAGTTTTGCGATTAAAGCGTTCAACTTGTCGGCGTCGGTCTTGCCTTTTAAACCGAGGGAATCGGCGATTTCGGCATAGCGCGCCAGCGTGTGCGGGTGGTCATACTGCGAGAAAGAACCCATTTTTGTCGGGACGTCGACCGCGTTATAGCGCAGCACCTCGTCCATCATCAGCGCGTTTGCAATGCCGTGCGGGATGTGGTGGAACGAACCGAGTTTGTGCGCCATCGAGTGCATCACGCCCAAAAAGGCGTTGGCAAAGGCCATACCGGCCATGGTCGCAGCATTCGCCATCTTCTCACGGGCAATCGGATCGGGCACACCGGAGCAGGCGCTGTCATAAGCGCGGGGCAGGTATTCAAAGATGATTTTGAGCGCTTTGAGCGCAAGCCCGTCGGTGAAATCGGTCGCGAGCATCGAGGCATACGCTTCGAGCGCGTGCGAGACCGCATCGATGCCGGAGGCGGCGGTCAGGCCTTTCGGAGCCGCCATCATCATGTCCGCATCGACAATCGCCATCTTGGGCATCAGCTCATAATCAGCCAACGGGTATTTGACGCCGGTTTTTTCGTCGGTGATCACGGCGAACGGTGTGACTTCGGAACCGGTACCCGCAGAAGTCGGAACCGCAATGAAGTATGCCTTTTCGCCCATCTTCGGGAAGGTGTAAACGCGTTTGCGGATGTCCATAAACCGCATCGCCATATCCATAAAGTCGGCTTCGGGATGCTCATACAGCACCCACATGATCTTGGCTGCATCCATCGCCGAACCGCCACCGACTGCGATGATCACATCGGGCTTGAAAGCGGCCATCTGCGCCGCGCCCTCTTTGGCGCAGGCCAGTGTCGGGTCGGGTTCGACATTGGAAAAGGTCGTGTACGTCAGGCCTATCTCATCGAGTTTTTTCTCAATGGGCTTGGTATAGCCATTGGAATAGAGGAAACTGTCGGTTACGATAAAGGCCTTTTTCTTGTTCAGAACGGTGCCGAGCTCGTCGAGCGCAACGGGCAGACAGCCCTTTTTGATATAGACCTTTTCGGGCGCGCGGAACCACAGCATATTCTCTCTCCTCTCGGCGACGGTTTTAATGTTCAGCAGATGCTTGACACCGACATTGTCGGAGACCGAGTTGCCGCCCCAGCTTCCGCAGCCCAGCGTCAGCGACGGCGCGAGTTTGAAGTTATAAAGGTCGCCGATGCCGCCCTGTGCCGAGGGGGTGTTGACGAGGATGCGGCATGTTTTCATGCGCTCCGAAAACCGGTTGAGCTTTTCGGTTTCGGTCACGGCGTTCAGATAAATCGAAGCGGTGTGGCCGTAGCCGCCGTCCGCGATCAGGTGTTCGGCCTTGTCAAACGCCTCATCAATGTTCTTGGCGCGGTACATGGCCAGTACCGGAGAGAGTTTTTCATGTGCGAATTCTTCGGAGATGTCGACGCTCTCGACTTCGCCGATCAAAATTTTGGCGTTTTGCGGCACATTGACATTTGCCAGCGCGGCGATCGTGTGTGCGGTTTGACCGACGATTTTTGCGTTGAGCGCGCCGTTCTGTAAAATGACCTTGCGTACCTTTTCGATCTCGTCTTTGTTTAAGAAATAACAGCCGCGGTCGGCGAATTCTTTTTTAGCTTGTGAATAAACCTTATCAAGGACGATGACTGCCTGCTCCGAAGCGCAGATCATGCCGTTGTCGAAGGTCTTGGAATGGATGATCGAGTTGACCGCGAGCACGATGTCGGCG
>CAZTDA010000174.1:0-5187 GCA_964612155.1 uncultured Eubacteriales bacterium
GTTGACCTCGAGCTTATAATTCTGCGCCGAATGAGGGAAGGCACCGGGGAGAGCGCCTACCAAACCCGGCGACGGGAAATCTTTCGGTTTGCCGTCTTCGGTGACATCTAGTTTGATCGTAGTAGAACCGTCGCTGTTGAGGATATAATTCTTTGATAAGCCCATGTAACAATCAAAGTAGTTTTGCTCGGAGCCGAACAGCAGGTTGACAAAGAAGTTGACGGTTTCTTTGGGTTGGGGGGTGTCTTTGGTCATGATGTATCCGGTCATGCTGCAGTCGAGCAGTTGGGGGAAAGCGGGGTTGAGCGTAAAAACCTCGGTGTATTTTTCATCGAGCATAAATTCATCGTAATAAGTGGCGCAGGTTCTCGCGGTGAAATCTTTGTACGGGTTGGACGAATTGTCAGTATACAACTTGAGTAAGCCGTCGGCGTACAAGCCGCGCAGATATTCGAGCGCTGTGATTGCCGTATCCTTGGTCAAAAAGTCCACAACACAGTCCTCGGTCGGGTCATAGGAAAACGGATGTCCGCTGTATTTGGCTGTATACAAACCGTAGGCGTTCAAAATATCGCCCATACAATCCGCACCGGTGGAGCCGAGAACGGATTCATATTTGCCGGTCTTTTTTACGGCGAGAGCATAGTTTTTGAACGAGTTGAGATCGGTGATGTTGATTCCGGTCTGTTCAAGCGTTTCGGTGTAAATGCTGCGCGCGTTCATGTTCCAATCCAACATAGTGGGGATGGCGTAGAGGTGACCATCCACCATAAAAGCGGATTTGAGTTCTTCGGGCAGGGCGTTCCAAGCGGCGTTGTCGGCGAGATACTCTTCCAGCGGCACTGCTACGCCGGTTTGAATGGCTTTTACAAGTAGGTCATAATTGTAGACATAAGCCAATCCCCCAAACGTAGCCCTTCCGTATAGGGTATTGTATAATTGATTCATTGCGTCATTGGTGCGTTTTCCGTCCACATAACTGTCTGATATGATGTTTAGTTTAACGCCATACCGCGCTGTCATCTCCTCAACCCACTGCTGCTTAAATTCATCGGCGTTTTCGTCTTGATTGATAAAAGAGGAGGGCGCCAAAATATTCAGTGTGTCAAGGTTCGAATAATCCTGTCCGACCAGTTTGCCGGGAAGCGAGTTTTTCGGGGATACGCAGCCCGTGAAGAGAAGGATGCAGATTGCGAAAATTGAAACGGTGCGTTTGAATAAATTTTTCATACGGCGGTTCTCCTTATTTCAATGATTTTATTTGCGCTCTGTATTATAAGAACTAATACACATAATATAACACGAATACCAATTGCTGTCAATCATTTATTAAAAATTTCCATATCAAAAACTCCGAACCGATGAAAGTAACCGGTTCGGAGCAGAAGTAGTGGTAAAGCCGCTTATCGCTTATTCACGAAGTAAGGTTCTCTTACAGGCACATTTTGAAAATGTGTTCGATGTCCACCTGCTTTAACGGTTTATACCCAGGCAGTGTACCGCCGCGGCAGGCCTTTTTTGCCATTACGGCGAAGTTGGTATCATCAATACCGAGCGCCGAGAATGAGCTTTCAAGTCCGCAGGTGTTAAACAAAAAATCCGAGAGCAGCCGGATTCCGGTCTTTGCGGCGGTCATCGGGTCAAGCGATTTGTCGACATCAAAAACGTTGACGGCAAACTGACGGAATTTATCGACGGTTGTCTCGTCCAGCACATACTCCATCCAGCGGGGAGTCAGTATTGCAAGGCCGAGCCCGTGGGTGATGTCATAAATCGCCGATACCTCATGCTCAATCGGGTGACAGCTCCACGCATGCCATTTACCGCCGTTCATCAGACCGTTGATCGCCCAGGTGGATGCCCACATCAAATTGGCGCGGGCTTCGTAGTTGTCGGGTTCGCTGAGCGCAATCGGGGTGAATTTAATCACCGTTTTCATCAGGCCCTCCATAAAACAGTCCAGCAGATAGAGATCGTGCCTTGTGGCGAAATAGGTCTCAAAGACATGTGACAGAATGTCTGCGGAACCGCACGCGGTCTGATAAGGGCTGACTGTATAGGTGTTGGTCGGGTCTAAAAACGAGACCTTGGGCAGCATGGAGTCCGCCATCATGGCCATTTTATCTTTTGTCTCGGGGTTGGAGATCACACCGCCCGCATCCATCTCCGAGCCGGTTGCGGAGAGCGTTAAAACGGTGATGATCGGCAAGCATTGCCCGATGGGCGCTTTTTGGGTCAAAAAGTCCCAGGGGTCGCCGTCATAAAAGGCGGCTGCGCCGATGAATTTGGTGCAATCGATGGTGGAACCGCCCCCAACCGCCAAAAGCACATCGATTTTTTCCTTTTTGCAAATATCCCCGCCTTTTCGCACCGAATCGACACGGGGGTTGGGTTCGATGCCGGAGAGTTCGAACAATTCAAGTCCGGCTTTTTTGACCTCCGCAACGACATTGTCATAAAGTCCGGTCTTTTTAATGGAACCCCCGCCGTAAGTTAATAAAACGCGCTTGCCGTATTTGGCAAGCTCCTCGCCGAGGTGGCAGAGTTGGTTTTCACCGAAATAGACCTTGACCGGGATGTCGTAAATAAAATTTCGCATGGGAATAAAACGCTCCTTTATGTTAGTAGAAATAAAGTAGTTGATGTTTGTGATAGGACTCAAGCCGGGGAATCGTTGAAACAGTTCTCCCGGGATGCCGAGACGGTATCCCGGGAGAATTTTTTATAAAGGGGTAATTTTAAAATCAACCGTAATAATAAGCGGTTTTTTTGCCGATCACGGCGTTGGCGGCGTCAAGAATTTCATTGCCGCCCATATCGAACATGGCAACTCGATATTCCTCTACAATGTCTGCCACGGAGGTATTTACGCCTGTGATCGCATCGTTGATACATTTGGTGTAGAGCTGATAAATATCCCGCTGGCTTAAAAAGTAATCGGTTGAACGAATAAACCGGAGAGAAATCGGAACGGTGATGGCCGTTTCATTTGCAAGCGCCTGATCAATCAAATCGTAATATTTTTTCGTGCTTTCGGAGTTGTATGCCGCGCCGTCTTGACTGTAATACAGATTTCCGTCCGAATAGGGGAAAAGACCCGGAAGATTGCCGACCAAATTGGGTAACGGCGGAGTATCATAACTGCCGTCCGGCATCTTTGCAAGCTGCAGCGTCAGGGTGCCGTCGCTGTTTTGGGAATAGAGTTCCGGTGATCCGAATCGGCAGTCAAAGTAATTTTGTTCGGAGCCAAACAGCATATCCACAAGCAAGTTGATGGTCTCCTTGGGCTGAGGGGTGTCTTTGGTCATGACATAGCCTTTGACAGATTCGTCGAGAATTTGAGGATATGCGCGATTCAACGTGAGAACTTCGGTATACTCTTCGAGATCGTAATAGGAGGTATAAAAAGAGGCATAGGCCTTATCGGTATTAAATTTATTGTAAGCGGATACTGATCTGTCAAAATTGACTTCGAGCAGACCTTGGGCATAAAGTTCCCGCAGATATTCAAGCGCCGAAATTGCCGTATCTTTGGTTAGAAAATCGGTGATACACTCTTCGGCGGGATCGTAGGTGACGGGTAAATCGCTTTCGGAGTCGACATACAAACCGTATGCGTTTAACACATCGACCAGTTGATTTAACCGGTCGGAACCGATGGGTATGCCCTTGAAGCTTTCGAAACGGGAGAGTACCGTTGCGTATTCTTTCAGCGAATCGAGGTCGCTGACGGTAATGCCGGTCTGCTGCAGGGAATCGTTCGAGACCAAACGCGCGTTGATAGTGCGGGTAACCGAAGCGGGAATCGCATAGATATGCCCGTCGAGCTCAAACATCGACTTCAATTCCTCGGGCAGGGCGTTCCAGGTCTCATTGTCCGCGAGATACTCTTCAAGCGGCACCGCCACGTCGTTATAAACCGAATAATAGAGGGTATTAAAGCCGTTTACTTCGACAATTCCCGCAAAGGTTTTCTCACCGTATAAAACATCGTACATCAAAGTAAGATTATCTCTGTTGACATACTCATTGTTTTTGACCATGTCGCATTGAATATCCAAATTGACACCGTACCGGGCGGACATGTCATCGAGCCAGTCCTGTTTGACTTGTTCGTAGTTAGGGGCGTCGGCTTCTCTGAAAAAAGAAGTGGATAACATATTGAGCGACTCGGGGTAATCGGTTGATTGATTGGGCTTGAGTCCCTCGGGCAGAGAAGTCGCGGTATTGCCGCACCCCGATAAGAGCATCATGCTGCAAGCAAACAGCGACAGTGCGGTTTTAAATCGTTTTTTCATGGCAATTCCCTTCTTCTGTTTAACTTTACCAATCCGGTTTTATAGTAGTTTAATACGAACTATACATCACGCGCAAGTTGTAATAATTCGATGATGAAACCCAAAAAATACCGATCAATGGCTTGTTGAATATTTTACCAAACATTTTTGTAAGATTAACTCTAATTAAGTGAGAGTTTTGTGAGGTTTGAATATTTATACATCTAAGCGCTTTGATCTTTAATTTGCCGATCTTGAATCATTGTGATACAATGGTAAGAAAAGGGGGAGAACCATGAGCGAGTTACTTGCTTTTTTGCGCGATTTTAACATTTGGACCGTGCTGATCCGATTGGTGCTGGGGTTTTTATGCGGCGGCATTATCGGTACCGAACGCGAGCTCAAGGGGCGTTCGGCAGGCATCCGAACCCATATTCTCGTCTGCCTCGGCGCGGTGATGGCCACCATGACCGGCTTTTTTGCAATGCATACGTTTGCGCTGACCTCCGATCCGCTGCGCGTCGCCGCACAAGTGATTTCGGGCATCGGCTTTTTGGGTGTGGGGACAATTTTAGTCACGGGCAACTCCCATATTCGGGGTCTGACCACCGCCGCCGGAATCTGGACGACCGCCGCCATCGGCGTGGCGCTCGGCGCGGGGTTTTACGAAGGCGCACTGATCTGCACCGTATTGGCTTTTTTCGCCATCGGATTTTTGCAGCGGTTGGAGCGAAGATTTAAAGATAAAAAAGGCGCTTTATCCGTCTATGTCGAAATAAAAGACGCCGACCGCCTGAACGAAGTGCTCGAGCGGATGGCGTCGAAGTCCTATAAAATTGTCAGCACCGAGGTTCGTCCCGCCAAGAGCGGCATGCCGAATTATCTCGGAATCGAGGCAAAAATCATCGCC
>CAZTDA010000175.1:0-5167 GCA_964612155.1 uncultured Eubacteriales bacterium
CACGACATGATCGGGCATCTTGCAGATGTCATAGGCCAATTCTGCCACGTCTTCCGGTTTCAATTTGTTTTGAACTTCGCGGATACCGGCGCTGCTTTGAAATCCCGTACTGGCCGCAGCCGGAATAAGGGTCGTTACGCGCACGTTATACGGCCGCAGTTCCACATAAAGGCCTTTTGAAAAACTCAAAACGCCGCTTTTTGCCGAAGCATAGACCGACCACGCCGGCCATGCCTCTTTAGCACATACCGAAGACACGTTTAAGATCGTGCCGCTGCGTTGTGCTTTCATCATGTCGGCAAAAGTACGGCTTCCGTATATGACGCTGTTTAAATTCAATCGAATGGCAACATCGATATCTTCTATCGTCTGTTCGGATACTTCTTTTATGGCTACGCCGCCGCCTGCGTTGTTGATCAGCACGTCCAAACGGCTATATTTATCAACGATATATTCTTTAATTCTTTCCCAGTCGTCGGGAGAAGTGACATCCATCGAAAAAATATCCGCGCACCCGATTTCATTTTTAGCGGCTTCCAGTTTATCAATCCGCTTCGCCGCGATGATAACGGTCGCACCGCCCTCGACGAATCTCTTGGCCATAGCTTTTCCATAACCTTGAGAGCCCCCTGTAATTAAGACAATTTTATCTTTCATGGAATACATAGTCCTGTTCCTTTCGGTTTAAGTGATAAAAGGGATAAGCCGGCTCTGAACCGCTTACTTAAAAACAATGCCTTCATCCCCCATAGGATGAGTTTAACAAATAGCCGTTGTTTTTTCAAGTCACAATCAAAGAATCCAGGACAAAAGGTGGATTTAAAATTACAAACCCTTGCTTTTTCCGAATTTTTCTGTTATAATCTCCTTGAATTTCCAAAGGGGGATTTTCAATGTTTATTGCAACCGTTTATAAGGCCGATACACTGGCCTGCTCCGTCCAAGTGGAACATGTCTGGCAAGACGTTGTGCGGAGCTGAATCAGGAGAGTAATCTCCGAGGTTTGCCGGCGGGATCATGCAAAGCAGTGCTTGAAAAGCGCTTTTCTTTGTGTTTGTCTTGCCGGTTAATAAACTTTAAAAGATTGAGTTCATTGGCCGCGGACGTTTTGTCCGCGGCCTTTTCGTTTGTCAATCAATCAAACGAGAAGCCGTCTCCAAAAGAGAACTTGGCTTCTTTATTTTTAATTATAAAAGGATGGTAACATATGAATTACACAATTAAACACATTACAACGGAAAAAGAACTGGACGCGGCGTTGGAATTCGATCTTAAAATTTTCGGTGTTCGTTCCGATGCTGCCGATTACACGCGTGAAAAATGGCTGGAACGCATCGAAACATACGGCGACTTGATGTTGTTCGCCGAATCGGACGGCGAGGTGATCGGCATTGTTTTCGGCAGAGTGGAGCGCGGCGTCAGCGTCACAGTAGGCCCTGTCGCCGTCGACGAGCGTTTCCGAAAGTTCGGAATTGCCCGGGAAATGATGGCGCTGCTTGAAAAGCACACGCTCAGCCATGGGATTCACCACCTTTGCCTCGGCGCTGTCGAGTCGGCGGAGGGTTTTTACGAAAAGCTCGGTTACACCGGCACGCTGTTGATTCAATCCGAAGTACAAAGCATGGATGATCTGCTTGCGCTGAACACGAAATATCCTGTCCACCACACGAGTGTATACGGAGGGACGATCAATCAGGTTTATCTCGAACTGCCTGTAGCAGATCGGGAACTTCAACGCAGATATGAAACCATTCTTACGGGCTGCTATACCCAGATGGTTTTTGAAAAGAAGATTTAATTATTGGAGGAATTATGGTATGAAAGACAATATCGGAAATTACGCAAAGCACGCACAGTATTGGGATTGGGGCAATCTCGATCACGACCGAACGCAAAACGACGAGTGCTGCTATCACTTCGCGAAGCAATACGGGAACAGCATCCTCCTCCCGATGTGCGCATGGGGGCATTTAGGCGCTTACATGGCACAACGCGGCATGAAAGTGACCGCCTTTGACATCACGCCCGAAATGATTGAAGAAGGTAAAAAACGCTTCGGCGGAATCAAAAACTTGAACTTGTTCGTCGGCGACGCAACCGATTTCAAGTTTGATATTGAACCGGTTGATGTCTGCGCTTTTGCCGAAATGGGATGGATTCATTCGACGGAAGAAGTGAAAAAAGCGTTGAAGTGTATCAACAATCATCTGCGCGACGGCGGGTATTTGATACTCGAAGAGTTTATCGGCGCTTATGACAGCCAAACGGAATTGGAGACATTTCGTGTGAAAAACAATCCGTATCCCGACAGAACGGTATATAAAACCGGGATCACCCGCAACGAGGCAAAAACAAGACGCTGTTACATCTCGCAAACGGTTTATACCGAATACAACGACGGCAGGAAGGAGCAGTTCGACCACAATTTTTATCTGCAGGGATATTCACGCACGGAATGGCTTGCCGCTCTCCGGGAATGCGGTTTTGAAGTCAAAGCCGAATATAAAAACCGCGAAAAAGAACTGTGGAACGAGGGCGATGGACATTGGATCGTTGAAGCAGTGAAACGCGGAAAAATTCCATCCGAACAGCTCAATTTCGCCGTAAAACTGGTAGATTGTATCGACAGCAGCGAAGGCGGGATATTCCGAGATTCGGCGATAGCAAAATCCTATGTCGATTGTAAAATCTACAAACGCGGCGTACTCCACAGCTGTGAGGTATTCGGCGGGCTGAGGATTCACGTCGCGTTAAGAGAAGATACCGACGAATACAACGAAGATATCGCAGCGCGGGTGAAGAAATCATTGATAAAAACACAGAGAGATTCCTGTCAAATCTGGCTGCGTAACGAAAACAAAAAAGTGATTGAGTTCTTAATCAAAGAATTCGATGCGGTACCCGACGGCAAATGCTTTTATGCCTCCGTTGAATTCATCATGCACCGTGAAATGTTTCATAAAGCGATCAATCAATCTGTTTTGGAAGTTCGGCTCTATGAAGAAGAACATATTGACGATTATCTCCGTTTATTGGACGGTTCGATGACCTATACCGACCCGCCGTCCGATTTCATGGGAAACAAAGAGTATTATTTGAAGCTCTTTGCGGAACGCAGCCAGCAGGATTCATTTGAAGCGTTTTGGAAAGACGATCTGCTTGTCGGGCTGTATTGGCGTAAAAATGCGGAAATCGACTTTCTGGCTGTGGATGCCAATCAGCAGCGAAAAGGGTACGGCACGATCATATTGACGCGCGCCATCAACTTGGTGTTTAAAAAAACCGACGCGGATTATGCTTATCTGTACGCCGTGGATTGGAACATCAAAGGACAGTCGTTTTACAGGAAATACGGAATGGCGGAGAATGGTCACTCGTTCGGGATAAAAATCAAGAATTTCAAAGGAGAATAAATTTAAATGATGACAGCCCCTCAAGAATAAAAACATAAGGAGAGATATCCATAATGATTTGATGTAACAAGTATGCGGGGATATCGTTTGATATCCCCGCGTGCCCTTGCTCTGATTGTTGCAAAACACGTTACACTGTGTTATAATTCCAGTTAATTCATGCGCGGAGGTCTTACAAAGTGACCCACTATTTTATTATTAACCCGACAGCCGGAAAAGGTCGCCCGGTTAAATTGATTCCGAAAATTGAAGAGGCCTGTAAAAAGGTGAAAGTCGAATTTGTCATCCACCTGACCCAGAGCAAGCAGAGCGCCGTTGAATTTGTTAAAAATGTCACCTCAAAAGGCAAAAAAAGCCGCATTTATGCCGTCGGCGGAGACGGCACGCTCAACGTTGTGCTCGCCGGTGTTGAGGACTTTGAAAACACCGAGATCTGCTGCGTCCCCTGCGGTACGGGAAACGACTTTATCAAAACGTTAAAAATCCCGCGTGAGCAATTGTTGGACATCGACAATATTTTAACTGCGCCTTCAAAAAAAGTGGATTTTATGACCGTGGACGAGCACCGTTGTCTGAATATCTGCAACATCGGCATCGACTCCAACGCCGCGTTTTACATGCAGGAATTTAAGCGCTTGCCGCTGCTGAAGGGCTCTATGCCCTATCTGCTGGGCGTGATGAAGAGTTTATTCGGCAAGCTCGGCAACGAGTTAAAAATCGTGTTGAACGGCAAAACCGAAGTGAACGGCGACTATATGTTGATCGCTATCGCAAACGGCCAATACTACGGCGGGGGTTATAAAGCGGCGCCGCTTGCAAAAGTCGATGACGGACTGCTCGATGTCTGCCTTGTCAACAAAGTATCACGGGGAAAAGTGCTCAAGCTGATCGGCAAATACAAAGCCGGGATTCATCTGCAACATCCTGCATTCAAAGGCCTTTTGACCTATCAGAACGCCACGGAACTTGACATTTTTTCGCAAGAGCCGCTGCGCATCTGCATTGACGGCGACCTTATCATTGAAAAGACCGTAAAAATACGGCTTTCTCCACATAAAATGAGCTTTATTGTCCCCGCATCCGTCATCACTTAGAAATCACATACTTCTCTTATAATCCGAGTGTCTATTTTTGAAAGGGGCTATCCGTATGCTTAAAAAACCAAAGAAAACAGAGGAAACCGTGATCAATAATTTCGAGTTGAATTCCGCGGGCGATAACGGCTTTTCTGAGGATGATAAAAAATACAACTCTCCCCAAAAAAAGAAAAAGCAGGTTGCGCTTTCTAAAAAGCAACGGACTGTGATTTCTGTTATTTCCTGCGTTCTGGTTGTTTTGCTGTTGTTCACAGGTTCAATGTTTCTATTCCCGGCGTTTTATTTTGCGAATGCAACTGCAATAACAGTGAACGGTACAAAAGTGCCTGTATACGAATATAACTTCAATTACTGGACAACCGTTCAGACCTTTGAGCAGTCCTACGGAAGCTATTTTGAAGATGATGTTTTTGACCTCAGCAAAAGTCTCGCAAGTCAGCAGTGCCCTTCTTCTGTAACCGATGAGAATATGTCTTGGCAGGATTATTTTATCGCAAATACCGATGAACGGATGGAAGCCACTGTCTTTGCTTACCAGAAAGCCTTAGAAATGGGCTTCGGTCTGACGGTAAGTGATCAAAGCAGTATTGACAGTTTTATAGAAAAAACCATAAAACCCAATGCCGAAGAAAATAAAATCAGTGTCGAAGAATTCAT
>CAZTDA010000176.1:0-5113 GCA_964612155.1 uncultured Eubacteriales bacterium
GGCAGTCGATTTTGAGCTCGCGGCAGACAACACTGTCAAGGCCGTTTTCGTGAAGCATGATCGGCGCTTCATAAAGGCAGGGTAGGGTCAGATTTTCGATGACGCAGTCGCGCTTGACATTGCAAAACAACGAAATTTTAGCCTTGATGCTCTCGCCGATCGGTTCGTCGGCACGCGCGATGATGATGTCGGGCGAGATGCCCATGGCGCGCAATTCCTTAACCGAGTGCTGCGTGGGTTTGGACTTATGCTCTTCGGAGCCGCGGATATAGGGCACCAGTGTCACATGGATGAACAGACAGTTTTCGCGGCCCGCTTCGAGTGAAATCTGGCGGATGGCCTCCAAAAACGACTGGCTTTCGATGTCGCCGGTGGTGCCGCCGATTTCGGTGATCAGTACCTCCGCGCCGCTGTTTTTTGCACCGGCATAAATAAAGTCCTTGATCTCGTTGGTGATGTGGGGGATGATCTGGACGGTCTCGCCCAGGTATCCGCCCGCTCGCTCGCGATTCAGGACGTTCCAATAGACCTTGCCGGAGGTCAAATTTGAATATTTCGTGAGGTTTTCATCGATGAAGCGCTCATAGTGACCGAGATCGAGGTCGGTCTCGGCTCCGTCATCCGTGACGAAGACCTCGCCGTGCTGATACGGGCTCATGGTGCCCGGATCGACATTCATATACGGGTCGAGCTTTTGCGCGGCGACTTTGAGTCCGCGCTGTTTCAGCAACCGTCCCAGTGAAGCAGCCGTGATACCTTTGCCAAGGCCCGAGACCACGCCGCCGGTCACAAAGATATACTTGGTCATATCCGTCATCCTCATCTTTCTTATCTGTCCATGCTGCCGCTCACAACCGCAATTTCAACCGCACCGGTCGGCAAAGCCGACCCGGTACAGCGCCATTGCTGTACTGAAAAAACAATGAAGATATTCTATCAACTTTTCAAGGCGTTTTCAATAGCAAATGCAAATATTTTTGAAAATTTTTATTTTTAATCACAATACATGGCGGGTTTGGGGGGTTATTTGACTAGATATGGTATGATTTTGTATTTAAAACGGTTTCCCACGTCACCGTAGGGGCGGCCCAATGGTTTAAATTTAGCTTTATTATATATGGATTTTATGGTATCATGAATTATATAAAAAGGGCGGTATGTCAAATATAGCAAAAGCAAGGTTATCAGAACAGGCGAAAGATTTGTCAATACTATTTCCGGATTCATCGGGAAAACGAAATTTGAATAAAAATCAATAACGGAGGAAATTGAAATGAAAAAACTGATCAAAAATATCGAACATGGCACGGTGCTGTCCTTGGCGGATCAAGTGGATTATCGGGCGGGGCAGATCGTCAGCAAAACGCTGGCGCAAAATAACCGCCACAGCTTGACCCTGTTTGCCTTTGAAAAAGACGAGGAGATCAGTTCCCATGAATCGGGCGGTGATGCGCTAGTTTTCGCTTTGGACGGAGTCGGCAAAATCACCATCGACGGAAAAGAGCATGTTCTCAAAAGCGGCGAAGCGATCGTCATGCCCGCAGGGGTTCCCCATGCGGTATTCGCGCAGGAACGCTTTAAAATGCTGCTCAACGTCTCTTTTGCGGAAGAGGAGTAGGGCATAAACGTAGGAGTAGGGGCGGTCGGCGGGTACGGGAATTTGCCTCCTTTGTTATCATCAACGGCTGCGCCGTTGATGCGGGAGGTGGCATGCGAACTTGTTCGCATGACGGAGGGATTCATCTCATTCATGAGATGAATTTAAAGAATCCCACCACCGTTGCAAGACGTTAGAGTCCCGTATACGAACTCCTTCCCCCATCCCGCGTCGACGGCGCACCGTCGATGAATACAACGTGTGCGACACGTGGGGAGGCAAGGGGACGCGGACGCGCAAAGCGCACGGCGCGTCAGGGATGCCGCGCCCTACGATTTAAATTTTGCCGTAAAAAACGGGTCGGAAAGCACTTTGGAAAGGGCTTTTCCGGCGGTTTTGTCTGCGAAGAAATAGACATCGCTGTGGATGGGCTGACCGTCCGAGAGTAGCGTGAGTTTGGCGAGCACGCAGGGGGAATTCGGAGTGATACGCCAGACCTTTTGCAAATCGGCGGTGGTATCGCTGAAAAGCAGATTATGATTTGAGCCGTAGAGTTCGAGGGTCACGGTCGGGTTTTTGACTTGTGTCTCGAAATCGGTGAAGAGGCGGAGTTCGAGTGTGCCGTTAAAATATAAATCATCATACCAAAGCCCTGCGATATTCGGCGTAAAGGCGTTTTTGACGAAATTGTAACACGGCTTGGGTTTAAGCGAATATTCTAAAATGCTCAGACTCGCGGCGTTGGGGAAGGTCTCGTTGAGCGCCCAAAGCACGATGCCGCAGGTGTCGGGACGCTGACGGCGCACCGAATGGATGAGATAGCGCAGCCCCTCGGCTTGGACGAATTCGCTGGCTTTCGCAAGGGTTTCCAAATCTGCGGGTTCACCAAACAGGGCGTTCACCGCGTTTGTGTCCAGCCACCAGTTCTCGTTGCTCCAAGCCGCGCCGAAGGCGTTATGGTGCAGCAAATCGGGCGATTTTTTATCGAGTGGCCACTGTTGGTCTTTGGAGATGATTTTTTGATAGGTTTCGAGCGAAGTAATGCCGCTGACACCGGCTTCGCTGATCATACAGCCGGTGATATTATTCCAATAATCGTAAAAATTCTTTTCAAAGCGGTAGCGGTAATCGCCGCTTGCAAGGTCATAGCCCCACGGGCCATGGATTTCGCCTTCGCCCTCTAGCGGGGTCGAGATGTGGAACGGGACACTGCCGTCGTACTGCGCGCAGATTTGCTCCATCTCTTTTAAAACGGCGCTGTCTTTGGGGGTTCCCGCAAAAAAGGTCTCGGGGTCGAAATTGATGACCTGATTGCTGACGAGGTCATAAAGGTCTTTGTCCTGTTCGGCCTGCGGCTTGATGCGCGACCAATCGACGTAGAGCTCGTTGCCGCCGCACCAAAGCAAAATGCAGGGATGATTGCGCAGCCGTTTGACCGCGTCGGTGACTTCGGCTTTGGCCAAATCGATGTATTCCTTCGTCTCGGGCAGGGTGTAACAGCAGGTGGGGAAGTCCTGCCACACCAAAATGCCGAGTTCGTCGCAGATTTTATAAAAGTAATCCTTTTCAATCAATCCGCCGCCCCAGACGCGCACGAAATTTTGATTGGAGTTGACCACGTTTTCGAGCATCTCGCGGTAGCGTTTTTCGGTGATTGAGGCGGGGAAGACGTCCATCGGGACAAGGTCTGAGCCCTTTAAAAAGAGGTCTTTGCCGTTCACCGCAAAGCAGAGCGGGGTGTCGGTGCTGCGCTGGCGCGGCATGCGGCGTTTGGTGACCGTGCGGATGCCGAACCGGCAATTAATCCGGTCTTGTTCTTGGTCTTTATTTTTTAATATAAAATTGACATCATATAGTTCTTGCTTGCCGTAACCGACGGGATACCACAGGCGCGGATTTTCGACGGTGATTTCAAAAGAGGCAAGGCCGTTTTTGACGGTGGTTTGATATTTATTTTCATTGAAAACCACTTCGAGTTGTGCGCCCGACTGCGCCGGATAAATTTCGGCTTCGAGCAAAACGCGGGCGGTTTTTTCGTCGGCGGACAGGGTTTTGATTTGATAATCTTTGATAAAGCCCGCCTCGGAGGTGTGTAGAATCACGTCATCCCAAATGCCGAAAGAGAGCAGGCGCGGCACGGCGTCCCAGCCCCACGCGCTTTGACACTTCATCGTATAACCCCTGCCGTCGATACTCTTCATCGATTCGGGCAAATAAAAAGTCACACTGACCGTGTTTCCGCCCTGCTTGACAAGCCCTTCGAGGTCGACAAAAATGCGTGAAAACATGCCCTCGTGCGAAGCGGCTTTTTGACCGTTAATATGGATATCGCAAAAATAATCAAGCCCCTTAAACTCAAGAACGTGCGTTATATTCAAATCATCGATGGCAATGACCGCTTCGTAGACCCAACGGCGATCCTCCGCCCAGAGCAGTTTTTTGGTGTTATCCGAGACAAACAGATCATCCCCCGCAAAGAGCTGCTGGAGGTTGTGGGGGGTGGTGACCGCCCATGTCTCGGCGGGTGACTGCGCGTCATATACGGTCCATTGATCGATAATTTTTTTCATATCTTTTGTCCTCATTTTGAAAAGAATGGGGATTTGCCTTTGGAAGTGTAGCACATCGGGGACAGGGTGTAAAGACATTATGCGGCAAAAATAAAAGCACCGTTGTCGGCGGTGCATGGGCGGCGAGCCGCGTCCTTGTAAGGGAAAGGGAATCGAACGCGGTTCGACACCTTTCCGAGTAAATACGGTTCGGTTATGCGATTTTATAATTATTTGAATAAAGTTTACATAGTAACATCAACTTTTTGCGAACACGACTTACGCGTTCGCTCGGATCGGTCAAGGCCATTCCCTACGGGGGTGGGTTAGCCGTAACGGCATTTTTCGGCGAAGGGAATGGTAAAGAACCAAACAAGGGCGGCATAGGCGCACAATACGAGCAGATGGGCGAAAATAAACGAAGTGAGATTGAGAACACGGGCTCGCTTGGCCGAACGGCGGATGTAAGGGACGGTCTTTTTTAGATATTTTATGTAGTAATAAGTACCGACCGAAATCCAGACCACCGCGAAAATACTCATTGTCACATAAAAAATACTTGCGGAACCGGGTGTTAGAGTGGCTATGATGGTACTTCCCAAAAACAAGCCGAAAAGGGTAAGGAAAAAGCGGTAGGTGGTTTGCCACCACGTTTTAAACGGATAAATGACGACGGCATAGGAGCATCTTTGGTCGGTGTTTTTTAAATCTTCGGCTCGGCTGCGGTTCCAGGCGGTTTCCGCCGCTTGCTTGGATGCGAATTCATCGGTGGATTTTGCGCACGAACAACACTCGCAGTAATAACCGGTGCGATCTTGTGAGTCCTCGGACATGGTGGCTTCGCCGCCGCAGATGGGGCAGGATTTTAAGTACATAATTTTGACGCGCTCCTTACGATAGGTTTTTAAAATAAAATGAATAATATAAAGCATGCTTAACCGTAATAATACGCGGTTTTTTTGCCGAT
>CAZTDA010000177.1:0-5108 GCA_964612155.1 uncultured Eubacteriales bacterium
AATTAATTTTGACAAATCAAGCAATCGCGAATCGAATCATCAATAGCGCACATATTGAATAGTCTGACAACTATTTTACAGTCAAAACAACCTTCGAATTCCTTGACGGTTGTTTTTGTTTTCGGGGGATATACACGGGATTTTTGACATCTACCCTGATAAAATGATATGATGTCACTGTTTTAAGGTGAGGGATGAAAAAATGCTGCTGGAATTCGGGAATACCACGGTGGATGAAAAATGGTTTGTGGACGAGCCCGCGCCGACGGGTTTTTGCCGCGTGTATGATATCAAAACCGGAGATGTCACTTATCAGAGCGGCGAACAGACCATCCGGCTGCTGCCGGGGTATGTCTATGTGATGCCGTCGGTGGCGCCCTATTCCCTTTGGCGCGACAAAAGCGTGGCGTTTTCCTGCACCTATCTGCACATCGACCCCGCGCCCTATTTTGTGGGCGAAATCTTTCGGCTGGACACGGCAAAAGACCCCTTGGCTTTTCACTATTTCGAGGCGATTCGCGCCGCGATTGCGGTTGCGCAAAAGAAGCCCGAGATGCTGCATGAACTCGCGGGGCTGCTGATGACCCTGTGTGTCGACCAGCCCGGCTTGCAGCGCGCGGGGGAACAGACCGAGAAAATATTACGGTATATCGCGCTGCATTTGGACGAGAAATTGAGTGTGCGGAAACTGAGCGAGATGAGCGGGTATCACCCCAATTACTTTATCGAGCTGTTTCGGCGTGAGACCGGCGTCTCGCCCCATCAATATCTGATGCGGCAGCGGCTTCAAAAAGCCATTTTGCTGCTGCGGGAGGGGCACACCGTGACCGAGACCGCTGAGGCCGTGGGATTCGGCGACGCAAACAGCTTAGCGCGGGCTTTCAAGGCCAAGTTCGGAGTCACTCCGGGGATGTTTAATCACTACCGGATCAAACCCTAATGTGCTTGGCCTCGGCCAAGTTCGGAGTCACTCCGGGGATGTTTAATCATTATCGAATCAAACCCTAACCAAATATAATATAAATCAAGATATCCCCCTGCCGAAAGCGGGGGGATATCTCTTCAATCGAACGGTTCAATGCTGTTAAAGTGTCATCCGAGCGTGGCGACGCAGCCCAGCGCTTTCAGTTGGGCGATCCATCCGCCCTTTTCGGTTTGGTCGGGTTCTCCGGCGGAAAAACCGGCGGAAAGCCCGTATAAATCCCGCTTGGAGACGCCCATTTTATGATAGGCCATCAACTCGACACCTTTGATTTGCACATAACGCTTCGAGAGCGCGGCAATCGCCTCAAAGTGCTCCGGGCGGTCGTTGAGACCGGGGATGACAGGGCAGCGCAAGATGACGGTTGCGCCGTTGTTGCAGATAAAATCGAGGTTTTTTAGAATCAACATATTATCTTTGCCCGTGAATTTGCGGTGCAGTGCGGGGTCGGTCTCTTTATAATCGAATAAAAACAGATCGCAGACGGGCAGAAGTTCCGCATATGCGCTTGTTTCGGCATAACCGCAGGTCTCGACGGCGGTGTGAATCCCCGCCTCTTTCACCGCCGACAGCAGTTGCTTTGTGAAGTCGGGGAACAGCATCGGCTCGCCGCCGGAAACGGTCAGCCCGCCGCCGCTTTTGTCGTAATACCGCCGATCTTTTTGAACGACGGCAAGCAATTCCTCGACCGAATAGGCCTTGCCCGCCAATTTGCGCGCACCGGTCGGACAGATGTTTGCGCACAAGCCGCAGTCGGTGCATTTTGCGCGGTCGGTTGTTGTTTTGTTGCCCGACAGCGAGATTGCGCCGTTGGGACAGGCGGAGACGCATTTTCCGCAGCCTGTACACAGGGACTCGTTAAACATCAATCGGGTCTTCGGGTCGATGTTCTCGGGGTTGTGGCACCAGATACAGCGCAGCGGGCAGCCCTTTAAAAAGACGGTCGTGCGGATGCCCGGCCCGTCGTTCAGCGAAAAACGGGCGATGTCGGTGACCGACGGAGCGGAAGTTGTCATATAATCAATACAGCGTGCGGTTGAGCATATCCCGCTTGACCTCGGGGTTGAGGTTGACAAAACGGGCGCTGAAACCGCCGACGCGCACAAACAGATTTTGATAGCGCTCGGGATAAAGCGTGGCCTGTTCGAGGTCGTTGCGCCCTACCACGCTGACGCTGAGCGAAAGCAGCCCCGCGTCGAAAATCGCATCGATTAACGCATGCAGCTTGTCTCGGTGTTTGGTGAACAGGTCTTCGTTCAATTTGATATTTTGCGCCGCGCCTGCGGTTTTGCTGACATCGGGGCGGCTGACGGAATTGAGCATGGCAGTCAGTCCCGACTTGTCCATGCCCGCCGTGGGGCAGTTGCCGTTCGACATATAGGTATAGGCGCTTCTGCCGTCGGCGGAGGCCGCCGTGTGCTTGCCCAAAACCATGTTGGCACTGTTGTTGATGATGACTACCAAAAAGGACGCGAGTCCGACCCGGTCGGCCTGTGCCGCCGTGAAGTCGCAGATGTGTTCGTCGACTTTTTTGACCATTTCGTCCGCTTCGTCGTTTTCGTTGCCGAATTTGGGCTGGCTGATTAAGTAGCTTTGCGCCTCGGAAGAGCCCTTAAAGTTGGCGTCGAGCAGGACTAAAAGTTCATCTTGGGTAAACCGTTTTTCCTCGTAGACCACCCGTTTGATGGCGGTCAAGCTGTCGGCGGTGCTGACGTTGCCGTAGGTCTCGTAGGTGCCCGCCAGATAGCGGATGCCGCCGTCGAGCGCGGCTTTGGCACGGCCGATGCAGTCGTCGTTTAAAATGCTCATATATAACATCGCGGCGTTTTCGTTGGTGACGTCGTAGACAAGCCGCTGGGCGTCGGCAGCCAATTCGGTGAAATATTCGACCTGCTTTTGATAAGCGGAAAACAGCTCTTCAAAGGTCTTGAAATCGGAAAAGTTCCCGGTTTTCAAGCCCGATTCTCGCTTGGCGACCGGGTCATACCCGTTGTGCAGCGTAATTTCAAGCACTTTGAGCAGGTTGATGATGGCATTCGGTGTGCCCATACTGCGGTGGTTTAACACATATTCGCCGCAGCCGAAAAAGGCGTATTGCTCGGCTTCCTCGCGGGAGACGCGCATCATCTTCTGCACGGCGGGAATGCTGGCTTCGTCGTTAAATAACAGCGGATACGTCATCTTGGTGGCGAGCAAATCCATGGCTGCGGTACGCACTTCTTCGCTCATGCCCTCGTACATCCGCAAACTCAACTGCGGCTGCGCTTCGTGGTGAATGGCGCAGGCCTCCATGGCGATCAGGGCAAAACGGTCTGCGTTTTCGGCGTTGCGGCGGCCCCTTCCGCCTAAAATCATACGGGTGTCGCGGCTGATGACCTCTTTTGCGAGCCGATAAAAAGACAGCAGATAATCCAGCGCTTGATCGTGGGTAAGCGTTCCGTCGTCAAGCCCGTTTGCGTAGAGGTCGCCGAAATATTCATCGCAGCGCCCGAAGTCGTAGGTGCCCGAAAAGGCCATGTACAGCCAGACCAGCTGGAGTTCCTCATGAAAGCTCTTGGGGGCGGCAATTTGCAGATTGCGCACGGTTTGGCGCATCAGCGTGAGGCTGGCTATTTCCTTTTCATCGGTCGAGGCGGCGATCATTTGATCGAGTTCGGTTTCATATACAACTAAAATCGAGAGCAACAGCCGGAGCGAACCCTGCATGGCGGTTAACAGCGTGAGCTGTTTTTCGGTGCGGGGTTCGGCGGTCTTGGACTGCTCGATCTCGGCGATTAAACCCGCAAAACCAAGACGGATCAGTTTGTCAAAATCAAGCTGAGCCCCGGCGAGGCGATAAAGCGCAAAGACCGCGCCGGGATATTGATCCCAGTCATCTTGTGGCATCTCGCGCAGCATCTCTTTTGAGAAGCGTCTGCGCATGCGGGGGACACAGGTCTCGGTGCGCCAAAAATCGATCATGGCCCGGACTTTTTCGCGGGCTTCGCCGGTCAGGGAGGTGTTTTCAAAGAGTTTCTCCAGCTTGGTGATGTCCGCGCTGAAGCCGACATGGTCGAGCCGGTCAGCGGGAAACCCCACCGAGACCGCGGCGAGGCGGAATTTTCGGCGGCCCACAAACCAGTCGCCGGGTTCGATGGGCAGCATCATTGAGGGCAGCAAGACCTTGAGGCATTCCAGCTCCCGCACCGCAATGTCGGCGTGTTGATTTTTTTGAAAGGCCTCTGTAAAAGCTAATTCCGCTGCAAAGTCATAATCCATGGTCAGATCGTCATAACTGAACTTTTTCATCGCGTTTTCCCTCCGAATAACCGAGATTTCGCTTTCATCTTAAATCAAAACAGCGATTTCGTAAACGGCTGATATTCGCGAAAACTATGCAAAAATTCAGATAACGGCTGAAAACCCCCATGGAACGCTTCGTGAATATATGGTATAATTATCGCACCGCGCATTTACCGCACGGGGAGACGGAGAGACGGATATATGGGCTTTTGGATTTATATGCTGGTCATGGCACTGCTGATTCCGTCGGTGATGATCGGGTTCGGTGCCTATTTTAAGAATCACCCGCCCAAGGAGATCAACTGTATATTTGGCTACCGCACCGCACGCTCGATGAAAAGCAAAGAGACCTGGGACTTTGCGCATCGACATTTCGGGAGGCTTTGGGTAACTTTCGGCTGGATTTTATTACCCATCTCCACCGTCGTGATGTTGTTTGCACTCGGCAAAGACAAAGATACGGTGGGAATATTCGGCGCGGTCGTGTGCTTGACGCAGGTGGCGGTAATTATTTTGTCGATCATTCCGACCGAAATCGCTTTGAAAAAGAACTTTGACGAGAACGGAATGAAAACAAACTCGCATACCCGTATAGATTTGTAAAATTCACAAAAAATATTGTAAAAAACTGTTGACTTCTCACAAACGACTGGTATAATGGTTAACCATGTTAACTGTTTTACCGGTTAACTTTTTGGAGGGAATGTAATGGATCAAAAAGGGATGCAGTTGTTGCGGGCGTTTGGCGATATCCGCCGCCAGATCAAACGCATTTTTGCGGGCGGCAATTTGTCGCAGGGTGAATTTATGGTGTTAAAAATGCTCAGCGATAAAAACGGGGAAT
>CAZTDA010000178.1:0-5097 GCA_964612155.1 uncultured Eubacteriales bacterium
GCATCAATAAACCGTTCTTTGAACAGCTGGGCATCACCGAGGGTACCGAGCAGTACAAGTTGACCGATTTTATCGGCAAGACGATTTTAAAGGTGATTCCGAACGATTCATTCTATACCCAAAACGGGGATTTGTTTGCCGCAGCGAATCCGAGCGATTATGAGGCGCTGTATGACGGCGAAATGGGAACCGCGCTGACCATCGTGGGTATTTTACGCGCAAACCCCGACGCCTCGAGCACCTATCTGTCCCAGGGCATCGCATACACTACCGCATTGACCAACGCCGTCGTTGCAGACGCACAGAACAGTGCAATCGCCAAGGCACAGACCGAATCCGATATAAACGTGCTGATGGGAACACCGTTTGCCGATGAGAGCGAGAAAGACAAGGCGCTGCTTGCCCTCGGAGCAGATACCACGCCAACGGGCGTTAATATCTACCCGAAGGATTATGCGAGCAAGGATCAAATCAAGGAATATTTGAATAACTACAATGTAGGAAGACCTGATGAGCAGCAGTTGATCTACACCGATATGGCCGAGTTAATCACCTCGATTACCGGCACGCTGCTTGACACTGTGACTTATGTACTGGTCGGGTTCGCCGCGATTTCGCTGCTCGTCTCGACCATCATGATCGCCATCATCACCTATGTATCGGTTATTGAACGCACCAAGGAAATCGGCATCCTGCGCAGCGTCGGCGCGCGTAAAAAGGATATCTCGCGGGTATTCAACGCCGAGACACTCATTATAGGACTCACGGCGGGTTTGATGGGTGTGGGGATTTCGTATCTGCTCACCATCCCGATCAACCGGATCATTTTGCGGCTGACCGAAATTTCCGGAATCGCCAGCATGACGCTTTATCACGCCGTCGCGTTGATTGTTGGCAGTATGATTTTGACATTGATCGCGGGCTTTATCCCGTCGCGCATCGCGGCTAAGAAAGATCCGGTCGTGGCGTTGAGAACCGAGTAAGTTAAATTCAGAATTCGGATGAAATAAAACAAGAGGCCTTCCGAAAGGAGGGCCTCTTGGTTATATAGGAGCAATCACATTGGGTCGTCCGTATGTGTTAAAAATAGAATAATGCATTTAGAGCGGGATCAATCGAACTACAAGCGGTTCAATAAATCCCGCCCTAAATAACGGGCGATTACGGCGGGCGAACACAGTTCGCCCCTACGCTATTTGGTGGGCAATGACTCGATTTTTTTAAGCATTCCGTCGAGCCAGTCGCCTTCGAAGAGCTCGATCATGCCTTTGTCGCAGGCGGCGGCGAGTTTCGGGTTGATCGGAATGCGCGCAATTGTCTCAATGCCGAAGCGCTTGGCGACTTCCTCGATGTGGCTCTCGCCGAACACGGCGTGCTTTTCGTGGCAGTTCGGGCACTCGAAATAGGACATATTCTCGACGAGGCCGAGTACCGGAATGTGCATCATCTTGGCCATGTTGACCGCCTTTTCGACGATCATCGAGACCAGCTCCTGCGGCGAGGTGATCACGATCAGGCCGTCGACCGGAATCGACTGGAACACCGTCAGCGGCACGTCTCCGGTTCCCGGCGGCATATCAATAAACATGATGTCGACGTCGTTCCAGATGACATCGGTCCAAAATTGCTTGACCGCTCCGGCGATGATCGGGCCGCGCCAGACCACCGGGTCGGTCTCGTTCGGAAGCAGGAGATTGAGCGACATAATCTGGATGTCGGTTTTACTGAGCACCGGGTAAATTGCGGATTCGGTACCCTCGGCTTTTTGGTGGATATTAAAGGCCTTCGGAATCGAAGGGCCGGTGATGTCCGCATCTAAAATGGCGGTGCGGTTTCCGTCGCGCTGGGATGAAACGGCAAGCAGTCCGGTGACCAGCGATTTGCCGACGCCGCCTTTGCCGCTCAGAACCGCAATGACTTTTTTTACGCTGCTCATGTCGTGCAGTTTTTCGGTTTGGATGGTTTTGCGGTCGGAGCAGCTTTCGGAGCAGCTCTCGCAGTTATGGGAGCATTCGTTGCTGTTGCTCATAATCAATTAATACCTTCTTTACTTGTTATGGAATGGGGTTGCAATTGCGAACTATTCGGATTTTTCCTCCGGTTTATCGAACCGATGTCGGCGGCAATTTTGCGAACATCCGCGTCCGCACTCTGTGCCGTATTGTTCGCAGAGCCGATAATCGCCGCCGGAAATCACAATGACTCTGCCCTCGACAATGGCTTGCGCCAATTTTCGGCGGGCGGTCTCGTAAATGCCCTGAACCGTGGTGCGGGCGACGTGCATCTGCCCGGCGCAGTCCTCCTGAGTATGATTCTCAAGATCGATCAATCGTATGACTTCATATTCGTCAACGGTGAGAACGATTTCGCCCTCCGCGGCCTCGGTCGGGGTAAAACGACCGCATTTCGGCATGCAACAGACAAATCGGGGTTTGACGGGTCTCGGCATGAAATCGCCTCCTTTTCCGGCATATGCCGGATATATAATGTACCATGAACCCCGCTTTTTGTCAAGGTGATTTTGTCACAATGAGCGGGCGATTCGGTGTTGACACAGGGCTGTTTAACCGATATAATCAAACCATACACCGATGATGGGTTATATAAATTCATTGAATCGGCTCAAATTACAAACATAAGCGAATAACGAAAGGTGGAATCAACATGTGTGACACAAGATTCTTTATCTGCAAACACTGTGGAAATATCATCGGCATGATCCATGCCTCGGGGGTTCCGGTCGTCTGCTGCGGTGAACCGATGGAGGCGCTCGTGCCCAATACCGTCGAGGCCAGCCGTGAAAAGCATCTGCCGGTAATCACTGTGGATGGCAATAAAGTCATCGTCGCTATCGGCTCTGCAGCACATCCGATGACGGAAGAACACCATATCATGTGGGTCTATCTGCAGACCGAAGACGGCGGTCAGCGTAAATGCCTCGCACCCGGCGAAAAACCCGAGGTGACCTTCGCACTTGCGGGCGACAAAGCGGTCGCGGCGTATGCTTATTGCAACCTCCACGGGCTTTGGAAAACAGAACTTTAATCGCAAAAGCAACGGCGCGGAAATCACTTTCCGCGCTGTTGTTTTTTGAAATTCAAAATACGGAATTTAGATTTTGCTCATATATTTTAAAATGATAACTAAGCAGATGAACCACCCCGGCCTGCGGGCCACCCCTCCACAGAGGGGAATAGGAAATGTCACTGTTCACTGTCAACTGTAAACTGAGTTGTCACTTTACGTTTTAAACTTTAAACTTTACACTTTTATTCAATCTACCCACATCGGCAACGGGTCGCAGACCGGGTAGCCGAAGTGTTCGGGCTGCTTGCCGGCCATCAAAGCGGCGTAGTTCTCGGCGAAGTCACGCCAGACGAGGGGACGGCGTACGATGGTTTTTTCGGCTTTGCGTGAAATCTCATACAGCCACGGGCCATTATAATCGGCCTGTTCGAGCGCAGAGATCAATTCCGGCCAGTTGACCTTGCCCTCGCCGGGCAGCCAGTGGCGTTCATTGATGAAATCGTAATCCGAGACGTGGGTGCTGATAATCCGTCCCGAAATGGCTTTTATAAAATCTGTATGGGTTCCGAGCAGCAGATGATTGGTGTCAAAGCAGGCAAAAAGACGGGGGTCTTCGAGCAATTCGACCATATCCGAAGCGTCACGTCCCAAACAGGTTCGCGGCAGATTTTCAACCGCGACTTTCATGTCTAAGGTATCGGCGATATTCGCCAGTTTAAACAAAAATTCTTTGGACCGCTTCATGGATTCGATGCGGTCACTTTCTTCAATGGGTTCACCGCTCGGATGGACAACCAACACTTTGCAGCCGATGTCGGCGGCTTGTTTCGCCATTTCGGCGTGCAGTCGGAATGTGTCGGCGCGCACTGTGGGATCTTGATGCGCGGGATTGGTTTTGGCATGCTCGAACGGCAGGTGCAGAGAACGAGGTGCGATGTCGAATTGAGTCGAATAACGATGTATATTTTTCCATTCGATTTCGGAATTCAACGGATAAATATAACTGAGCTCGATGGTGTGGATGCCGGCCTCAGCCAAATCTTTAAAATCGCTTTCGGTCGGATGCGTTCTCGCACAAAGCGAAACCGCCAAAGGCCAAGTGTTTTTATCAGTCATGGGAAATACCCCTCCTTACTGAGTGGGATTGTATCATAATTGTTGATAATTGCAATATAGTAAAACCACTTTAAACTCAAGGTAATCTTAAAGTGGTTTACTCAATGTGAAGCCACTTTCCTTTTATCCTCGCCTTGTTTTCCAAGTGGCTTCACTATAATATGGCATATAATGGCATAAAAATAAATAAAGAAACTTTTTAAAAGCGGTAAAAACGAAATTTGGAAAAACCACGATTATATGCATTGAAAACACATAAAATTAAATAAAAGATCGTATTATACCCAAAAAAGTGATATAAAATCATAACCGAGGAAATTGTTGGCTATTTTGTCAAAAAACGTTGACATTTCTATAATTACAATGTATAATTTTTACAAGCCAAAGTACGGTGAAATATCGGAGGATAGCATGGAAAACGACAAACAAGTTTTCAACAGTAAAAGCGATATGTACGAAGATTGTCAAAAAACGATTTCCTCATTGCCCGGTGTTCTGAACGTACGATTTTCCTATTCGGATGAGGGGGATTTGACGGACATCCATGTGCTGTCTGATATCACCCGTTCGCCCAAACAGGTGTTGCGCGATATCCAGTCCACAATGTTTGCAAAATATAACCTGATCCTTGATCGCCGCATTGTGAGCATTGCGCAGCTACAGTCACAGAACTCTTCCCGCAAATCGAGATCGGTTCGCTTGATCTGTCAGCGGGTGGATATCTCATCGACGAAAGAGGATGTCTCTGCAACGGTTGTGCTTGAAGCAAATGATGAGGAATTCACGGGGCGCGCCGTTTTTGCAAACACCCCATACGGGCGTCGGCGCATGGTCGCCGAAGCCACGATAAGCGCTGTCAGGGAATATCTGCACGATTCCAACCGCTTTACCGTGTTGGATGTGAAGGAACTCGAGACGGCGGATTTAAAAGTACAAGTCGTATTGGTCAGCTCC
>CAZTDA010000179.1:0-5087 GCA_964612155.1 uncultured Eubacteriales bacterium
CGTCGCGCAAAAAGGTCTCTTTAAGATTGCCAATACAGATAATTTTTATATTCATAGTATTTTACCTTTGCGCGACGCGCTTGCGTCTGCGCAGATATGATTCTTTTAGATTACCGATACAAATGATTTTAATATTCATAGCATTTTAGCTTTGCGCGACGCGCTGCATCACGTAAGAACGGTTCTTTTAATCCGCCGACACATATAATTTTAATATTCATATATCTAAATAAAAAAGTGTCTTGCTGCCGCCAGTGCGGGCGCAACATGCAGTCCGAATTCCCCATCCGGTTCCGCTCCGCATTCACATAACTTCCGGTTCACGGTGTCAAACGCCACATCCGGCAAATTATTCTCGCGCGATAAATGCGCAAGCACAAAATTTTTGGCACCGCTATGTAATAAAATTGCTGAGAGTGAGGCACAGTCCCGATTTGATAAATGCCCTTCCGTGCCCAAAATGCGCATTTTCAACCAGTAGGGATATTTTCCCGCCCGCAAAATATTTTCGTCGTGGTTGGACTCGATCACCACGGTTTTGCATCCCGAGAGTGCTTCGGTCACAATTTCGCTTTGGTGTCCCAAATCGGTGCATACCCCGATGCGGTGCCCGTTTTCGGTCTCGACCACATAGCCGCAGCTGCCGGGGCAGTCGTGCGGGGTCTCGAACGGCGTCACAAAAAACCGACCCACCCCGATGCCCTGCTCGTCAATCGGACATAACATCGACTCCGGCCCGACAATCCCCTCAAACAGCAGATTGTCAATGGTCTGAGCAGTCGCAAAAATCGGAATCTCGGGCAGCTTTTTGCAAAACACCCGCAGTGCGCTGATATGATCTTCGTGCGAATGGGTAATAAAAACCGCTCGAATCCCCTGAATTGGGAAATCGAGCGACTTCATGCTTTCGCAGATGGTTTTAAAATTTCTTCCGGCATCGATCAAAATTCCGTCGTCGCAGCCACCGATATAGCAGCTGTTTCCGCTGCTGCCGGAAAATAAAGTAGAGACGCTGTCCATCAGTTTGCCTTTTTCAATACTTTATCGTCTGTGCCTTGATTCAAAGCGGTTTCCTCGCCGTTTTTCAATAACGAAACCCGCTTGATGTCTGCGCCAAGCGACGAAAGCTTTTTCTCTAAAAACTCATAGCCGCGTTCAATATAAATGATGTCTTCGACTTCGGTCGTACCTTTTGCAACCAGTCCCGCAATCACCATTGCCACACCCGCGCGTAAGTCGGTCGCCCGCACCGTCGCGCCGGTCAGATTTTCCACACCCTCGAAGACCGCCGTCTTGCCGTCAACCTTGACCATCGCGCCCATACGCGCCAGTTCCTCGGTGTAGCGGAACCGATTTTCGGTCACGCCCTCGCTGATGACGCTGGTACCGCTTGCAACGGCGCACAAAACACCTGCCTGCGGCTGCATATCGGTTGGAAAGCCGGGATGCGGTTGGGTTTTGATGTTCACGCGTTGAAGGCGACCCGAACAGCGTACCCGCATCCAGTCGTCCTCGGCAATGATCTCAGCGCCCATTTCGGTGAATTTTGCAGAAATGGATTCAAGATGTTTGGGGATAATATTTTTAATCAGAATGTCTCCGCCGGTCGCCGCCGCAATGGCCATAAAAGTTCCGGCTTCAATCTGATCGGGAATGACCCCGTAAACCGTGCTGTGCAGATACGGCACGCCGCGGATTTTGATCACATCGGTACCTGCGCCGCGGATGTCGGCGCCTGCGGAGTTCAAAAAGTTGGCGACGTCGACCACATGGGGTTCTTTCGCCGCGTTTTCGATCACCGTCAGACCGTCGGCTTTGGTCGCCGCCAGCATGACATTGATCGTTGCGCCGACCGTGATGGTGTCAAAATAGACCGAATTTCCGATCAACCGCCCGTTTTTGGCGATGGTCTCGATAAATCCGTGTTCCACGCTGACAGCCGCACCGAGGGCCTCAAAGCCCTTGATGTGCTGGTCGATCGGGCGGGAGCCGAAATCGCATCCGCCGGGCATGCAGACCTTGGCTCTGCCGAAACGCCCGAGCAGTGTACCGATAAAATAGTACGAAGCACGCATCAGCTTGGTCATCTTATAGGGAATCTCGACATTTTTAATCGTCGAGCAATCTATTTCAATGGTCTTTTCATCAATATGGGTGATCTTCGCCCCGAGACGTTCATAAATCTGCATAAAGACATCGACGTCACCGATTTGCGAGAGATTCTCGATACGGCACGGCTCGTCGCACAGAGATACCGCCGCCAAAATCGCGACCGAGGCGTTTTTATTTCCGCTGATCTCGACCTCGCCCGACAGACGTTTTCCGCCGTTGATAACGAATTTGTCCATTCTGTTACCTTCCCGTGTGAATTTTTCAAGGCGCAGGCGGGTTTTAACCCTGCTCATCACCGGCGATAAAGCCGTCTGCGTCGCACAAACAAATCTATGATACCACATTTCCATTAAAAGCGAAAATATTTATAAAAATTTTTACTGCCGTTTTTGAATTTCGGCGCACTATCATTGTGCCCCGATTTACCTTTTTCAAATCAGGTTTCAGGTTGACAAAACGAGCCGCCGATGGTAAGATGTTCCCGTCACTTTTCATAATGACACGTTCTCGGCTTGTAAAAAATTCAATTTGATTCTAAATTTCAATTTAAATTTTTATTCTCAATTTTGAAAGGACGCCTGTTCCATGGAAACAAAAAAAATCAAAATTGCCATCGTCGGCTGCGGCGGCATTAACCGCTGGGCACATATGCCCGCCTATCAGGCGATGAAAGACCTCGTCGAGATCGTCGCGGTCTGCGACATCAAGCCCGAAAAAGCGGAGATTATCGCCAAAGAGTACAATATCCCAAGAACTTATACCGACTATAAAGAGATGCTAGCCGCCGAAAATCCCGATGCGGTCGACCTTTGTGTGCCGAACTACCTGCACTCGATCATCGCTGTTTATGCGCTGGATCTCGGGATGCATGTCTTTTCCGAAAAACCCGACGCGGTCTCGGTCGACGAGGTTTTGAAGATGAAAGCCGCCTCCGAAAAGAGCGGCAAGACCCTGATGGTCATGCGCAATAACCGTTATCGCCCGACCGCACAGTTTATGAAAAAATATATCGCCGACGGCAAAATGGGCGACATTTACGCCGCCCGTTGCGGCTGGCAGCGCCGTCGCGGCATCCCCGGCAAAGGCGGCTGGTTCACGACCAAAGCCCAGTCCGGCGGTGGTCCGCTGATTGATTTGGGTGTGCATATGATCGATCTTGCCATCTGGCTGATGGGCAATCCCGTTCCGGTCGCGGTCTCCGGCTGCACCTACAGCAAGTTTTCAAACCTCGGCGACATCTCCGACTCGGTGCATTCGATGTTCGGCGAAACCAATAAAGACGGTGTCTTCGATGTCGAAGACCTCGCGATGGGCTTTATCAAGTTCGATAACGGTGCCTGCATGCAGATCGAATTCTCCTGGGCGTCCAACGTCGCCAAAGAGCGCAATTTCGTCGAGCTGCGCGGCACCAAAGCGGGCTGTGAAATCTCGACCGACAACAACCTGCATATTTTCACCGAGGAATACGGCCAGACCGCCGATTATGTCCCGCAGATCAACGATGACAAAGCGCCCGTTCCGCCGCATGAGGGCAACCTGCGCCACTTTGTCGATGTCCTCCAAAACGGTACAACGCCGGATTTCGTCCCGCAGCAGGGCGTCAACATGATCAAAATCCTTGAAGCCATCTACAAATCCGCCGAAACCGGCAGGGAAGTTATTCTGTAATTTATATAATGTAAATTGAAAACATCAAAAAACTCCCCTCCCGGGAGTTTTTTGATGTTTATACGCTTTTTACCATAGGAGCGCACCGATGTTTGCACCTGCTTATACCTGCCGTATAAAATGAAATGCTGTAGGGGTGGGCGTGACGACCCTGGGTTGACACCGACGGCGATACGTCGCCCTTGAACGCATTCCGACTTCTAATTTAATCACCTGTATTGCAAATGATATAACTCGGCATATCGCCCGCTGTTTTTCAATAACTCCTCGTGCTTTCCCTCCTCGGCAATCTCGCCGTGTTCGATCACCAGAATGCGGTCGGCGTTTCGAATGGTCGAAAGCCGGTGTGCGATCACAACGGCGGTACGACCCCGCATCAGCCGCTCAAGCGCCTGTTGAATGCCTTGCTCCGCCTCCCCGTCCAGCGCGGAAGTCGCCTCATCAAGCAGCAAAATCGGCGCGTTTTTGACCAGCGCCCGTGCAATCGCAATCCGCTGCCGCTGCCCGCCCGAAACTTTAGCGCCGCGTTCCCCCACCCGCGTGTCAATGCCCTCCGGCAGACCGTCGATCAATTCCCGCAGCCCCGCGTCGTCTATTGCGGTTTGAATCGCCTGTTCGCTCGCGTTCAGATTTCCCCAAGCGATATTCTCCCGAATCGTCGCGTCGAATAAATAGCAGTTTTGCGGCACATACGCCATCAGTCCCCGCACCGCCTCCTGTGAATAGAGTTCGCGGGACTTTCCGTAAAATTTCAACAACCCACTGTTCGCCCGTACAAACTCCAGCAGACACTTAATCAACGTCGTCTTCCCACCTCCGCTGCCTCCGACAACGGCAAGGCGCTCCCCGTTTTTAATCGTCAGCGATAAATCTTTCAACACCGTCGTATTGTCCTCATAGGAGACCGTGAGGTTCTGAATCTCCACCGCCGCCTCGGCTCTATAATCCGGAATCGCATTGTTTTCGCGCATCTGTTCGTCGGGCTGGTCTAAAATCTCTTTGACACGCACAGCGGAGACGGCGGCATATTGGAGCCGTCCGTAAGAATTGGTCACCAACAACACGTCGTTATTGATTTGCGACTGCATCAAAACGACGAAGACGACGGTGCCTAAATCGGCTTTCCCCAGATGCACCATCACACCGCCCGCAACCAGCGAGAAGATGACCGCACCCCACTGCACCGCGGAACTCAGCGACGACCGCGCTGCATTGTACCGTGCGCCGCGTATCGCATCCGAATAAGCCGCCGCCGAGTCGTTTTCGTATTGCTTTTGTTTTTGCGTACCCAACCCGAAAAGCCGCAC